>JBEVDP010000086.1:0-3472 GCA_040513235.1 Acidimicrobiia bacterium
GCGGTGCTGCCGGTGGGTGTGGCGACGATCACGCCGTCGGCCGCGTACGTCGTGAACGGCGTGCGATTGATCGACAGGTCGAGGCGGACCAAGTGACCGGGCTGTTGCTTTTCCAGCACGACCTCGTTCAGCGCGAACTCCTGCTGCTCGCCGCCGGCGGTCGTGAGCACGACCTCGATCGCCATGCGCTCCGAGACCGAGTAGTCGCCGGCGAGCAGGCGCGGCAGCGCGCCGTCGAATTCCTCGGGCTCGAGCGCGGCGAGGTACCCGAGCTGGCCCGCGTTCACTCCGAGCAAGGGGATGGGCTCCGGGTACACGAGCTGCACCGTGTGCAACATGGTGCCGTCACCGCCGAGCACGAGCACGAGCTCGAGGCCCGCCACGAATTTGTCGGGCTCGCATCCGAGGTGCGACAGCCCCGACGCGTCGGCTTCGGCCTTCGGCAGGCGCACCTCGACACCGCGTTCGGCAAACCAGGCCGCGGCAGCTTGCGCGAGGGTGTGGGCCAGCGGGCGATCTCGGTGCGGGACGAGGCCGATGGCCCGCATGGCGTTCACGGCGCGCCTCGCACGACGGCTTCGACGCGTGCGCGATCGACGATGGCTGGTCCCCGCGTCGCCAGTACGAGGTACTCGACGTTGCCGTCGGCACCCGTGATCGGCGACTCGACGAGATCTCGCACGCCGAGTCCGGCGCGGTCGAGCCCGGCGACGACCTCGCTGACGACGTCGACCCGCACTTCGACATCGCGCACAATGCCGCCTTTACCGAGCCGGGCGCGCCCGGCTTCGTACTGCGGCTTGACGAGGAGCACGAAGACCGCGTCCGCGGTCGTGAGGTCGAGCAGATGGGGCGCGACCTTCGTCAACGAGATGAACGAGACGTCGGCGACGCACACGTTCGCGAGCGGCTGGAGCGCGCCCGGCGCAAGGTCGCGCACGTTGGTGCGTTCCCAGACAGTGACACGATCGTCGGTACGGAGACGCCAGTCGAGCTGGCCGCGGCCGACGTCGATGGCGGTGACATGCATCGCGCCCCGTTGCAACAAGCAGTCGGTGAAGCCGCCAGTCGAGGCGCCGACGTCGACGCACCGGCGACTGGCGACCTCGACGCCGAATGCGTCGAGCGCGCCCGCGAGCTTGAAGCCGCCGCGCGACACGTACGGAGAAGGCGGCGCGGTGAGCGCGATGGGCTCGTCACCCGCCACCTGGCGCGCCGGGCTCGTGGCGGGTGCGCCACCGACGAGCACGCGGCCCGCGGTCACGGCCTCGACCGCTCGGGCCCGACTCGGTGCCAGACCTCGGCGGACGAGCTCCGCGTCGAGGCGCCGGCGTGCGGTCGCCGTCAGCCCGCCTTGGCCGTCGCGGCCTTCTTCTTCGCCGCGGGCGCCGACTTCTTTGCCTTCTTGGCCGTCGCCTTCCTGGCGACCTTGATCTTGCGCTCGAGGCGCGCGACATCGGCCTTGGTGGCGATACCGAGTGCACCGAGCTGGCGCTCGACCTCGCGCCGGATCAGCGACTGCAGCTCCTCGGAGCGCCGGCGACTCATCGCCACGATCTCGTCGACGGCCCCGGAGACTTGGTCACGCGCGAGCTGGCCTTGCCCGACGAGCTCGGCCGCGACCGCGCGCGCTTGCGAGCGCCGCAGCTCGGTGAACTGCATGCCGGCTTCGAGATAACGCTGCCAGTCCTGGTTCTGCGGCATTGCCGCGAGAGCCTAGGGCAAGGGATCCGCTTCGACGCTGATCGCGTCGGCCCGCACGAGCGCTCTGGCGAGCGCGGGCGCGAGCGCCGCGAGATCGGCCGCCACGAAGGGCGGCGCCGGGTCGGGGACGGGTTCGCCGCCCGGGCTCCCGGCCACGCCGGTAAGGACGAGGGCGAACGGCCACTCGAGCGCGCGTGCCAACGCGCCGTCGGTCGAAGGTCGGTCGCCGACGATGACACCGGCCCGCCCCCAGCGCCGGCGCACGAGCGCGACCGTGGGCGCTTCCGGTTTGCCCGCGACCACGGCCGTCGCCGAGGCGGCGGTTTCCACCGCCGCGACGAGCGCGCCCGCGCCGGGCACGAAACCACCCGGAACCGGGTAGGTCGAGTCGGTGTTGGTCGCGACGAACGGAGCGCCGCGCCGCGCGACGTCGGCCGCGCGGGTCAGCCGTTCGAAGTCGAACTCGCGATGCCAGCCGACGACGACGGCGTCGGCCGGTTCGGCGTCCACCGGCTCGAACCCGTTGGCCGCGAGCGCCTCTCGGACGCCGGCGCCGGCGCACACGAGCACGCGTGACCCCGCCGGCACCGTGTCGGCCAGGAGCAACGCCGCCGCTTGCGCGCTCGAGCCGATGTCCGCGGGGTCGGCGTCGATTCCCATGCGCCCGAGCTTGGCGACGTAGTCGGAGAGCGTCGCGCTCGAATTGTTGGTGAGAAAGGTCACGGGCAACCCCGCGGCCCGCAGGTCGGCGACGGCGCGCGCCGACCCCGGGATCGCTTCCTCACCCCGCCAGATGACACCGTCGAGGTCACAACAGACAACTGTCATGTGGTGACGGCCGCCAGCGCGCGCTGATAATCGTCGTTGTCGGGCCGCATCACGACCGCGAGTCGAAGGTGGCCGCGCGCGAGGTCGCGGTCGCCTGCCTTCAGGCGGCAGAGTCCGAGTCCGAAGTGCGCGTAGTCGTTCACGGGATCGATCTCGACCGCGGCCTGGAACTCCGACTCCGCGGCGGAATACCGGCCGCTTCGGAAGTAGGCACGCGCCAGCGCCTCCCGCACCGACCCCTTGCTCGGCTCGAGGGCGCGGGCTTCCTCCAACGAGATCACGGCCGCATGCACGTTGCCGCCTTCGAGCAGCCGCGTGCCCTCTTGAAATGCGGTGTATGCGTCGCGCTGCGTGCTCATGATCTTGCCTCTCTCGCCTGGATCCGGAACGGACCGGTCACTGTGGTACAACCGAACCGCATTCCCGAGCCCGGAGTTCCCGTTGCCCGCATTTCGTCCGTTCGAGGGTGCCCGCTACGACTGCGATGTCACCGGCGGGGAGCTGCACAGCCTCGTCGCTCCACCCTACGACGTCGTCGACGACGACGAGCACGCCGCACTCGAGGCCGCGCACGACTGCAACTCGGTGCGGCTGATCCTCCCGCGCGACGAGCGCGCCGACGGCGACCGCTACGCCCGGGCCGCGTCGGTGTTCGGCGCGTGGGTGCGCGACGGGATCCTCGTTGTCGACAGCCCCGCTCGTTTCTACGCCTACCGGATGGAGTACGGCGGCCGGCATACCCGCGGTGTCATCGGCGCGCTCGGCCTGCCGGAGCCGGGCCGCAACGACGTCTTGCCGCATGAACGGACGCTGCCCAAGGCCAAGTCGGACCGGCTCGCGTTGCTGCGCGAGATGCGGGTCAACGTCGATCCGATCTGGGCGCTCTCGCTCGGCACCGGCCTCACCGAGCAGGCCGAGCGGGCGCGGCCGCTGTGCACGT
>JBEVDP010000087.1:0-2894 GCA_040513235.1 Acidimicrobiia bacterium
GCGGTAGACCGAACCGAACTCGAACATCCGCAGCGGCAGCTCGCGGTACGAGCGCGTGCGGCTCCGGAAGATCAAGATGTGGAACGGGCAGTTCATCGGCTTGAGGTAGTAGTCGGTTCCCTCGCCCCCCTGGCCACTCTCGTCGAAGTGCATCGGGGGAAACATGCCGTCGGCGAACCAGTCGAGGTGGCCCGAGATGTTGAAGAGCTCGGCCTTGGAGATGTGCGGCGTGTTCACGAATACGTAGCCGCCCTCTTCGTGGCGCTGGCGCGAGTACTCCTCCATCACCCGGCGGACGATGCCGCCCTTCGGGTGGAACACCGCGAGGCCGGAACCGATCTCGTCGGGGAACGAGAAGAGATCGAGCTCGACGCCGAGCTTGCGATGGTCGCGCCGTTCGGCTTCTTCGATGCGATGCAGGTACTCGTCGAGCGCCTTCTGCGACTCCCATGCGGTGCCGTAGATGCGCTGGAGCATCGGGCCCTTTTCGTTGCCCCGCCAGTACGCGCCCGCGACCTTCGTCAGCTTGAACGCACCGAGCTTGCCGGTCGACGGCACGTGCGGCCCGCGGCACAAGTCGGTGAACGCGACATCACCGTCGACGACATTGCGGTAGATCGACACGCCGCCGTCGCCGCCGGCTTCGCCCGCGTCCTCGTCGTCCGCGCTGCCGCCGCGCACCTTCTCGATGATCTCGATCTTGTACGGCTGGTCCGCAAACAGTGCGAGCGCGTCGTCGTACGAGAGGTCTTCGCGCGAGAACGCCTGGTCGGCCTGCACGATCCTGCGCATCTCGGCTTCGATCTTGGCGAGGTCTTCTTCGTGGAAGGTCGCGCCGTTCGGAAGATCGAAGTCGTAGTAGAAGCCGTCGGTGATCGCGGGGCCGATCGTGTACTTCGCACCGGGGACGAGGTGGGTGACGGCTTCGGCCATCACGTGCGCGGTCGAGTGCCGCAGAACTTCCCGGCCCGCGTCGGAGGCGGGCACGACGATCTCGACGGTGGCGTCGGAGTCGAGTGGCCGGTCCAGGTCGGCCCACTCGCCGTCGATCTTGGCGGCCACCGCCGCCTTCCCGAGGCGGGACCCGATGGCCGCCGCGACGGCTGCAGGCGTCGTGCCTCGGTCGAACTCCCGCGTGGAACCATCGGGCAACGTGACCGTGATCTGGCTCATGACTCTCTCAGTCGGCGCCTGACGAATCGGGACGAGGGGAATCCGGGCGAGGGTACCAGCGCGCTTCGCGCGTGTTCTGGTTCCCGGATGCAACCAATCATCGGCGTGCCTCGTGTAAGCGGTCAGCCCGATGCCGGGGGGTTGACCCCGATCGGCCGTTCGAGGTCGAGACCGAGCAGGCGGCCGAGTTCGCACAACGTCGTGTGCGCAGCGGAGTCGTCGCCACCGGAGAGGATGGCGCTCGCGAGGTCGTCGAGCGCTTCGATCGCCTTCGGCGCGTCGAGGTCGTCGTCGAGTGCCGCGCGCACGCGCTCGGCGTACACGCGCGGGTCGGGGCCGGTCTCCCGTTCGGCTGCGGCGAGGAGGCGGTGGAGGAGCGCGGTGCCTTCGTCGAGATCAGTGTCGTACCACTCGAAGCCGTGGCGGTAGTGGTGCCGCATGAGCGCGAGGCGGATCGCACGCGGGTCCGCCTGCTTCAGCAAGTCGCTCACGAACACGAGGTTGCCGAGCGACTTCGACATCTTCTCGCCCTCGTAGTTCACCATCGCGGAGTGCAACCAGTGCTTCACGAACGGCTCACCGGTGAGGGCTTCGCTCTGCGCGATCTCACACTCGTGGTGCGGAAAGATGAGGTCGGTCCCGCCACCGTGGAGGTCGAGCGTCGGCCCGTGCTCGTGCATGGCCATCGCCGAGCACTCGATGTGCCACCCCGGGCGACCGACGCCGAACGGGGCGCGCCATGCGGGCTCGTCGGACAGGGACGGCTGCCACAGCACGAAATCGAGGGGTGCCCGGCGGTGCCGGTCGTCGGGATTGCCGCCACGCGCGCGGGCCAGGCGGATCATCTGATCCTCGCGGTAGTGCGACAGGCGCCCGAAGTTCGGAAAGGTCGAAACGTCGAAGTAGGCCGTGCCCGCGGTCAGGTAGGCGTGCTCCGATTCGAGCAGCTTGGCGACGAGCTCGATGATGCGCGGCACCGATTCGGTCGCGCGCGGCTCGGCGACCGGTGGAAGAAGTTCGAGCGCGGCGCAGTCGTTGTGGAAGCGCACCATCTCCGACTCGGCCAACTCGAGATACGGGATCCCGAGCTCGCGCGCCTTCGGCAGGATGGAGTCGTCGACGTCGGTGATGTTGCGCACCATGCGCACAACGTGTCCGAGGTCTTGGAGGCGCCGAATCAGCAGGTCGTAGGTGAGATACGTCGCCGCGTGACCGAGGTGGGTCGAGTCGTACGGCGTGATCCCGCACACGTACATGCGCACCGTCTGCGGCGGATCGAACGGCACGATCGCCCGCCGCGCCGTGTCGTACAGCCGCATGCTCATGCGGCTGCGACCTCCGGCCCTCGAACACACGCCGACGGCCTCAGACCAACCGGGCCTCCGGATCTGCGCCTGACCCTCACCGGGCCTCCGGATCTGCGCCTGGACACCATGAGCGCACCCTAGCCAGCGCTGACTAGACGGACGTCAGGCGCAGACTGGCGCGCATCTTGTGTCGGATGTTCACCGTGAGCAGGACGGCCGCGAACGTCTCCATCCCGACCGCGTTGCGCAGCGATCCACCGTCGAGCGGGCGCAGGTTCGGAATGCTCTGGGTGATGTCCATCACCGTCGCCTTGGCTTCGTCGTCGTCGCCGAGCACCACGACGTCGCTCTCCATCTCGTGATCGAGATCGGCGAACTCCGCGGCGGGGACGAGGTGGAACGCGGTCGTGACCC
>JBEVDP010000088.1:0-9213 GCA_040513235.1 Acidimicrobiia bacterium
GGCTTCCAGCCGGGCCAGGTGCAGTTCTACCAAGTGGGCTACAACGCGCAGTCGGGCGACCTCGTTTCGAGCAAGGTGCTCACGTTCGCGGGCGAGGAAGCGGCGGCGCTCTACAACGGCACCGAGATCATCGCGGCCGGCGCGACCGGTACGTTCCGCCAGCCCGGGTACACGCCGCCCGAGTTCGGTGAGATGTGCAACCGCGAATATCAGGAAGCCGGCGGCGACGTGTACACCGCCAACGACCCCGTGACGAACTCCGCGTACGGCGCGACCGCCGGCGCGTGCAGTTTCGTGCGCATCATCGCCCGCGCCATCGACGCGGCCGGACCGAACCCGACCCGCGAAGATCTCGCGTCCGCGGTCGAGAACCTCGGCGCGCTCGACGGCGGCGGAGAGATACTCGGCAGCTTCGAACCGGGTAAGTACAGCGCGCCGAACGCGCTCAACCGGATGACGTGGATTTATCCGTGTCCCGAAGACATGATCCCGTTCGACGGTATTTGCATCGTTCCCGAGGGAGGCGCGTTCCCGTTCCCCGAATGACGTCGATTCCGGAGCAGGACTGATGGCGATCGAGACGGAAGGGAGTGCGGCCGGGCAGGATCCCGCCGCGCTCGCCGCCCGCGTCCTCGCCGAAGAAGCGAAACGGCAAGCCGAACAGGCCGCGCGCTCGGAAGTGACGGTGCTCCCCGACGACCTGCTGCCCGGCGTCGGTGCCGAGCAGATGCCGTTGAAACAGGCCCTGCGCGTCGGCGGCGTCGCGATGGTGGTCGTGCTCGGGCTCATCACGATCGCCGAAGGCTTCGAACGGGCCGCGGGCGGCGTGCTGTCACCCGACATCCAGGACACGCTGCACATGAGCGATACGACGCTCATCGGCATCAGCCTCGTCGGCGGTGTCGCGACGACGCTCGGGGCGATCCCGCTCGCGTGGCTCGCCGACCGGATGTCGAGAGTCAAGCTCGTGTGGATCTCGACCCTCGGCTGGGCGCTGGCCACCGCCCTCACGGGCCTCGTCGTCAATCCGTTCATGCTGTTCTGGACCCGCATGGGCGTCGGCTTCGGCCAGGCCTACTCCGTGCCGGTGTTCGCCTCGCTGCTGACCGACAAGTACCCAATTCAAGGGCGGGCGCGCATCTACTCGCTGTACTGGATGGCGACACCGATCGGACTGCTCTTCGGGCCGTTCCTCGCCGGATCCATCGCGGACGCGGCCGGAGGCGAAGAGGGTTGGCGGTGGGCGTACATCGTGCTGGCGTGCCTCCCCGTCGTCCTCGCGCTCGTGTCGTTCATCTTCCTCCGAGAACCGGGCCGCGGGAAGTTCGAGCAAGAACTTGTCCTCGGCGAAGCGCTCGAGACGACGCAGAAGGAACTGCCCGTTTCGATGTCGACGGCCTACGCGCGGATGAAGAAGATCAAGACGTTCTATTTCATCTGCACGGGCATCGGCGTGCTCGGGTTCGCGCTGGTCGCCGTTCCGAGCCTGGTCGGTCTGCTGCTCGACGACAGCTATGGCTACGGCGCGTACACCCGCGGCTGGATGATGTCGCTCACGGCCATCGCGTCCTTGATCGCGATTCCCATCGCGGGGCGCGTCTATGACCGGCTGTTCCGCAAGAATCCCGAGCTCGTCGTGCGGCTCGCAGGATCGTTCGTCATCCTCTACGGCATCTTGTTGTTCACCGCGATGCGCATGAAGGAGCCCGCGTTCCTCTTGCTGTTCCTTGCGCTGGCCGGCGCGTGCTCGAACGCCTGCTTCGTCAGCGTCGGTCCGATTGTCGGCGCCGTCGCGCCATTCCGCATGCGGACCCAGGCGTTCGCACTTATCCCCGTGTTCATCTTCCTCGTCGGCGGGTTCTTCGGCGGGCTTCTCGCGGGTGCGCTCTCGGATGCGCACGGCGAGCGCACCGCGCTCTCGATCGTCGGTCCGATCGCGGGCACAATCGGTGGCTGCTTGTTCATCTACGGCTCGCGGTACCTCAAGCGCGATATCTCGCTCGCGGTGGAGGAGCTGCTCGAGGAGCAGTCAGAGATCGGTCGGATGCGCGACAACCCCGAAGGGATCCCGGTCCTCCAGATCCACAATCTCGACTACAGCTACGGGCCGGTCCAGGTGCTCTTCGACGTGAACCTTGACCTCCAAAAGGGCGAGGTGCTCGCGTTGCTCGGCACCAACGGTGCCGGTAAGTCGACGTTGTTGCGCGCGATCAGCGGGCTCGGGATCCCCGACCGCGGGGTCGTGCGCCTGAACGGTCGGACCGTCACGTACGTCGAACCCGAGCTCCGCTTCCGGCATGGCATCGTGCAATTGCGCGGTGGCGCCGGAGTGTTCCCCGAGCTGAGCGTCGGCGACAACTTGCACTGTTCACTGTTGTCGTCGCGCCTTCCTCGCGCCGAGCGCCAAGCCCGCATCGACCGCGTGCTGCAGATCTTCCCGGCCATCGTCGATCGGCGTCACGTGTTGGCCGTCGACCTGTCTGGTGGCCAGCAGCAGATGCTCGCCCTGGCCATGGCCCTCGTGCACGAGCCCGAGGTCTTGCTCATCGATGAGCTGTCGCTCGGCCTCGCACCGGTCGTCGTCGAGGAATTGCTCGGCATCGTGCAAGACCTCAAGGCGCAGGGTCAGACGATGATCATTGTCGAGCAGTCGCTCAACGTCGCGCTCGCGTTCGCCGACCGCGCGATCTTCATGGAGAAGGGCCGGGTCCGCTTCGAGGGCCCCGCGCGCGAGCTTGCGGAACGAGATGATCTCGTGCGCGCTGTCTTCCTCGGTGGCGAGGGAGGCTGACCGGGGTGCTCGGTATCGAGATCACGCAACAGGCGCTGTTCTCCGGCGTCGTCTATGGGCTCGTCTACGCGGTGTTCGCGGCCGGCTTCGTGCTCGTGTACCGCAGCACCGGTGTTCTCAACTTCGCGCAAGGCGAGATCGGCGCGTTCGGCGTCGCGCTGTTCGTCCTCATCCACATGCAGTACGGGGTCCCGTACTGGTTCGCGTTCCTCTTCGCCGTCATCGCGACCGCGATCATCGGGATGGTCATCGAACTGGTCGTGGTCCGGCGCCTGTTCGACAGCCCGCGGCTCGTGCTGTTGATCGCGACGGTCGGTGTCGCGCAACTCCTGCTGTTCGCGCGCACCTTGTTGCCCGACATCGAAACCGAGAACACGGGTCAGTTCCCGTTCCCGTTCACCGGGCAGTGGCACCCGACCGGCTCGATCCTCGTGCTGCCGCGCGAGATCCTCGTCCTGACGATCGCGCCTGCGGTGATCATCGCCCTGGGGCTGTTCATGACCAGGTCGTCGTTCGGGCTCGCAGTGCGGGCGTCGGCATCGAACTCCGACACGGCGCGCGTGTACGGGATCAGCGTGCGGCGCACCTCGACGATCGTCTGGACGATCGCCGCCGCGTTCGCGGCCGTCACAGGCATCCTGGTCACGCCCCTCCTCGGCCTGGCGCCGGCCGCCGTGCTCGCGGCGGGCGAGGCCGCGATCAGCACGTCGCTGCTGTTGCGTGCGCTCGTGGTCGCACTCATCGCCCGTATGCAGTCCTTGCCGATGACGATCGTCGGCGGCATTGCGGTCGGTGTGTTCGAGCAGGTGGTGGAGACCAACGTCGACGACCGCAGTCAGAACGTCGTCGACCTCTACCTGTTCATCGCGGCGCTGATACTGGTCATGTTCGTAGTGCGCAACCGCCGCGACGACGCGGGCTGGTCGCTGTCGGCGCAACCGAAACCCATTCCCGAGCGGCTCCGCACCCTGTGGTACGTGCGGCACATGCCCAAGATCGGCTTCACGCTCCTGTTCGGTTTCCTGCTCGTGCTGCCGCTGTTCCTCACGCAACGGTCGCAGGAGTTCCTCTGGACCGACATCGTCATTTTCGCCCTCGTCGCCATGTCGATCATGCCGCTCGCAGGTTGGGCCGGACAGCTGTCGCTCGGGCAGGCCGCATTCGTCGGTCTCGGCGCGCTCACGATGGTCGTCCTCCGGTCGGGTCACGACATCCCCGTTCCCTTCGACCTCTGGGACATGAGCTTCCAAATGGCCTGGTTCCCGGCGCTGCTCTGTTCCATCGGCGTCGGCGTCGCGGCCGCGTTGATCATCGGCATCCCGGCGCTGCGCGTGCGCGGACTCTTCCTCGCCGTCATCACGCTTGCCTTCGCGGTCATGTGTTCGAACTGGCTCTTCGCACAACCCGTGTTCACCGGCAGTGAGTTCGGCACGAGCACGCCGCGCATCGACCCGCCGGTCATCGGCGGCGTCGACTTCTCCAACCGGCGCAGTCTCTACTACCTGTGTCTCGGCGTCCTCATCGTCACGACGCTCGTCGTCTCGAGGCTGCGCCGCACGGGGATCGGCCGCTCGATGATCGCCGTGCGCGACAACCAGGACATGGCGGCCGCGTCGACGGTGGCGCCGAGCCGGATCAAGATCATGTCGTTCGCGCTGTCGGGCGGCATCGCGGCGCTGGCCGGCACGCTGCTCATCACGGCGCAAGAGACGGTGACCCCGACGCAGGCGTTCACGCCCGAGCAATCGATTCGTGTCGTCGCGACCGCCGTGATCGGAGGCCTCGGTTCGATCGCGGGGCCGGTGATCGGCGCGCTCTACATCCGCGGCATGCCGGTGATCTTCAACGACACCGCGCAGGTGCGGCTGTTCACCAGCAGCATTGGCCTGCTCATCCTGCTGATGTACTTCCCCGGCGGGCTCATGCAGATCGTCTACAAGGTCCGCGACCTCGTCCTCGGGTGGGCCGATCGCCGCCTCGAGGAGCGCGGCGTCGAAGCGCCGGTGCCCGCCATCTCGAAGCGCGTCCCGAAGCACGTCGAGCGCAAGATCACGATTGCGGAGTCGGTCCCGTGGCTCGCCGTGCACGATGTCGTCGTGCGCTTCGGTGGAAACCAGGCCGTCGACCACGTCAGCATCGACGTGCACGCCAACGAGCTCGTCGGACTCATTGGCACCAACGGCGCCGGCAAGTCGACACTCATGAACGCGATCGGTGGTTTCGTCCCCGCGCGCGGCCGCATCGAAGTGCTCGGGCACGACGTCGGTCACTTGCCCGCCTACAAGCGGCACCGGGTCGGACTCGGCCGCGGGTTCCAAGCGGCCCGGTTGTATCCCGCGTTGACAGTGCGGGAGACGATCATGGTCGCGCTCGAAGCGCGTGAGCGCTCGTTGATGCTGCCTTCGATGACGGCGTTGCCGCCGTCGCCGGGGCGCGAGCGCCGCAAGCGCGAGGAAGCCGCGGAGATCGTCGACTTCCTCGGCCTGGGCCGCTACGCCGACGAACTCGTGTCGAACCTGTCGACCGGGACACGCCGCATCGTCGAGCTCGGCACCTTGCTCGCGGTCGACGCCAAGGTGTTGCTGCTCGACGAGCCGACGGGTGGCGTCGCCCAACGCGAAGCGGAGGCGTTCGGCCCCCTGATCGTGCGCATACAACGCGAGCTCGGCGCGGCGATGCTCGTCATCGAGCACGACATGCCGCTCATCATGGGCATCTCGGATCGCGTCTATTGCCTCGAAGCCGGCGCGGTGATCGCCGAAGGCTCGCCCAGCGAGGTGCGCGAGAACCCGAAGGTCATCGCGTCGTACCTCGGCACCGACGAACGCGCGATCCAGCGCAGCGGCGCCATCACGACCACGACCTGAGCGAACCTGCGTGGCGTACGCGCGTCTGGCGCGCGTGTGCCACGCAGGTTGGAAGCGCCGCCGAACTTGCGTGGACTCCGCGCGCTTTGGCGCGCGTGAGTCACGCAGGTTGGGATGTTCCGACCGTGTTGCCGCCAGATTCGGCGAACGTCTTGCCCTGTTCGACGTCGAGGTCGTGGGGGAGGCCTTGCAGGCGCTCGGAAATGATGTTGCGCAGCACTTCGCTGGTGCCGCCGCCGACGGTGAGCGCCGGACTGAACAGGAAGCCGCGGATCCACGGTTCCCACTCGGGGCCGAGGCCGCCGTCGTTGTCGAGCATCCCGTGGGCGCCCATCATGTCCTTCGCCAACCCGAACACAGTCTTCCCGTGTGGGTCGGCGAGCGCCTTGCGCAACGACGCATCCGGCCCCGGCTTCTTGTTCACCGCGGCCGAGATCATGCGCATGCGGTGGTAGCGCAGGATCTCGCCCTCGATGTACGCGTCCATCAGACGCTGGCGGATGAGCTTGTTCGGGACGCCGCCGTTCGCCTTGGCCTGCGCAACAAGATCGCGGGCGCTCGGGCCGTAGCCCCACTGCAACCCGCCGCCGGTCGACAGTGACACGCGCTCGTTGGCGAGCGTGGTCTTGGCCATGCCCCAGCCGAGGTGCTCCTCGCCGATGAGGTTCTCGACCGGGACCTTCACGTCGGTGAAGAACACCTCGTTGAAGCCGGCCCCACCGGTCATGTTGCGGATCGGGCGGATCTCGATGCCGGGAAGATCCATCGGGATGATGAAGTACGAGATGCCGCGGTGCTTCGACACGTCGGAGCGCGTGCGCGCGATGAGGATGCCGAACTTGGCGATCTCCGCCAGCGACGTCCAGATCTTCTGGCCGTTCACGACGTAGACGTCGCCATCGCGGACCGCACGGGTATTCAGGTTGGCGAGGTCACTCCCGGCGCCCGGCTCCGAGAACAACTGGCACCACATCTCCTCCGCCGCGAGCATCGGCCAGAGGTAGCGATCCTTCTGCGCGTCGTTCGCGAGCGCGACCAGGATCGGGCCGCAGTGGCCGATCCCGATGGGGTTCGTCGGCTTCGAGACACCCGCGCGGCGCATCTCGTCCTCGATGATGAGCTGCAGCGCGGGGTCGGCGTCGAGCCCGTACGGCTTGGGCCAGTGCGGCACCACGAACCCGCGCTCGACGAGCTCACGCGGTGTCGGTGCCGGATGCTCCTCGAACCAGGCGCGGACTTCGATGCGGCGAGGATCGTCCTCCGGCGGGAGGTCGACGTCCATGGTTATGCGGCTCCGGCTTCCGGCCCTCGACTGCGCGACTTCATCTGTGCCACTCCCGGGCCTCCAGACCTCTCGCCTGACCTAGGCGATCTCTCGCCCGACGACCCACATGGCGAAGTACTGCGCGGCGCCGCCGTAGGCGTGACCCAGCGCGACCCGGGCGTTCTCCACCTGGTGCTCACCTGCGAGGCCGCGCACCTGCAACGCCGCTTCCGCGAAGCGCAGCATCCCCGACGCACCGATCGGGTTCGACGAGAGCACACCGCCCGAGCAGTTCACCGGAATGTCGCCCTCCATCGACGTCGCACCGCTCTCGGTCAGCTTCCACCCCTCGCCGGGGCCGGCGATGCCGAGGTTCTCCATCCACATGGGCTCGTACCAACTGAACGGCACGTAGCACTCGATCATGTCGAACTGCTCGCGTGGGTTGGTGATGCCGGCCTGCTTGTAGACGTCGGCCGAGCAGTCCTGCCCCGCTTGCGGGTTCACCGGGTCGCGGCCCGGGAACCAACCGAGTTCGGTACGCACTGCAGTTCCGTGCACCCACGCGGGCGGCTTCGACGCGCGCTTGCCGCCGGCTTCGTTCGTCAGCACCATCGCGCACGCGCCGTCGGACGTGGGACACGACTCCAGCCGGTGGATCGGTGCCCACACGAACGGCGACTCGAGCACCATCTCGATCGAGATGTCGGGGATCTGCAAGTGGGCGTAGGGGTTCTTCAACGCGTTCTGGCGGTCCTTCACGGCCACCATGGGCCCGACGTAGTCGGGCGCACCCGAGCGTTCGATGTATGCACGGATGTGCGGGGCGAAGTAACCACCCGCGCCCACGCCGCCGCTACGGCCGGCAGAGAACGCGAAGTTGGTGTCGCCCTCCGACTGCTTCTCGAACGCGAGCGTGAGCACGCGCTCGTGGACGCCCGACTCGATCAAGTGCGTGGCCACGACTGCGGTCGAGCCGCCGACACTGCCCGCGGTGTGCACCCGCATGATCGGCTTGCCCGCCGCACCCAACGCGTCGGCGAGGTACAGCTCCGGCATCATCACGCCCTCGAAGATGTCGGGCGCGGTGCCGATGACGACGGCTTCGACGTCCTTCCAGGTCATCTCCGCGTCTTCGAGCGCGCGTAGCGCAGCTTCCCGGCACAGGCCGCCCAGCGACACGTCGTCGCGACACTTCGAGAGCTTCGTCTGCCCGATTCCTACAACGGCGCATCTTTCAGCCATGACTACCGTGCCTCCAAGACGCACACGAGGTTCTGCTGCAGACACGGGCCCGAGGACGCATGCCCGAGGGCCCGTTGCTTGCCGTTCGTGCTGACCTGTTTGAACGCTTCGCCGATGCGGGCCAGGCCGGTCACCATGACGGCGTTCCCGGCGAGGGCACCACCCGATGGATTCATCTCGATACTGTCACCGAGCCCGAGCGCGTCGGCGAGGACGAGTTCTTCGGCCGAGCACACCGCGCTGAGCTCCGCGACCTCTACGCCGCCGCGACCGACGCCCGACTTCTCGCCCGCGATGCGGGTCGACGGCGACACAGACAGGTCGCGCATACCCGGGTAGTGGGGATCGGCGCGGTGGTCGATGCCCCCGATCCACGCTGGGCGCTCGCACGCCTCCCGCGCTCGATCACCCGCCACGAGAACGATGCACGCGGCGCCGTCGATCGGTGGACCGAAGTCGTGCTCGCGCAGCGGTTCGACCACGTAGTCCTTGGCGAGAAGATCCTCGACGGTGAAGTCGCCGGAGATCCCCGCGTTCGCGTTCGTCTTCGCCGACTTCCGAGACCGGGCCACGATCTCGGCGAGGTCGCGCTCGGTCTTGCCGGTCTTGGCGAGCACCGCCTGCGCCTGCAGCGCCGACAGGCCCATGTAGTCGGCGCCGAGCGGGACCATGTAGTACGGGTCGTTCTGCAGGGCGAGCGTCTCCCGAAGCGACACACTCAACGCGGCCCGCCCCGACGAGAACACGAGCGCGGTGTCGATGTCGCCGTGCTGGAGGCGCACCCACGCTTCGTACAGCGCCCACGCACCGTCCATCTCGACATGCGATTCCGAGATCGGCGGCCACGCGCCCGCGGCTTCGACCATCTGTACGAACGTGAACGTGCCGCCCGTCAGGTAGTCCGCGCTCCCGGAGCAGGTGAAGCCGATGTCCTTACGGGTCATGCCGACGGACGCGAGCGCGTCGGTGATCGTCGGCAACAGCATCATGGTCTCGGTCTGGCCCGGCGCCTGGTCGGCCGGCGCCTGCCCGAACGCAACGATCGC
>JBEVDP010000089.1:0-4940 GCA_040513235.1 Acidimicrobiia bacterium
AGCAGACGTACTTCGTCGACAAGCTGCGCCACCACCACCGTCGCTTGCACGGGTGGGGTGTCGTGTGTGGCTTGAAGGTGAAGCAACACGGAACGCCGGGCTGCCGCGACCGCTTCGTCTGCATCGAACCCGGCACCGCGATCGACTGCTGCGGGCACGAGATCGTGCTGCGCGACGAGGAATGCGTCGATCTGAGCCTGCTTCCGGCGCTGCAGGGGATCCCAGCCAACGACGACGCCACCCACACCCTCCAGATCTGCCTCCGCTACCGCGAGTGCGGCACGGAACCGATCCCGGTGCTGTACGACGAGTGCGGCTGCGACGACACCCGATGCCTCCCGAACCGCATCCTCGAGTCGTACGAGGTCGACGTGAAGGTCGACCCACCGGCCACGCCCGACCTGTTCACAGGCCCGCGCCTCGTCCGGGGCGTCGACATCGGCTTCGCCGACGCCCGGCACGTGCGTTTCAACGCGACCGACGGTCTTCTGTACGTCGTCGCGGGAACCAACGTGCACGCCGTCGACCGGGCGTCGCGGGCGATCCTGCGCTCGCACGATCTCGACACCGACGTGCACGCGCTCGAGGTTTCGCCGAACGGGACACATCTGTACCTCGTGCACGACACCGAAGGGGGCGGCCTCACCCTCAGCGTGCTCCAAGCCAGTGACTTCTCGGTCACCTCCTCCGACGCGGTGCCGGACGGCGCAACGCCGATCGCGACCGCCGTCTCCCGTGCGACCGACGGCCGCTTCCTCGTGTTGGTCGGTCCCGCATCGGCGATCCAGGTGTACGAGCCCGACCTCGAGACCGCGACCCCGACCGCGCCGACGGAGATCACAGTTCCGGCCGACCGGAGCCTGCTCGCCATCGCGTCCGACGGCGCGACCGCGTTCGTCGCCGGGACGACCGCCCCGGCGCCTGGTGATCCCGCGCCGATCGAGTCGGTCGACCTCGCCGCGGCGACCGTCGACCCCGCCGTCGGCGCGCTTGTCCCGGGCGTGCAGCCGAGCGCGCTCTCGACTCTCACCGAGTCGGGGCGCGCGTTGCTGGTCGTCGCGGCTGCGAACGGCGCGGTGTGGGCGGTCGATCCCGCCGCCGCCGACGCGTTCGGACCGGATGCGCTCGCCGGCGCGGGCATCGACCTCGCGGGCGAGCCGTGGGTGTACGCGCTCCAGTCGACCGGCGGCGCGAGCCGGTTGCAGGTCGTTGGTATCCCGCGTGTTGTCGCCGACCTGCCGGATCCAGTCGGGCCCGCGATGGGCTTCTCGGGTGATGCACACGACCTCGCGGTCGCGCCGGACGCGGTGTACGTCGCGTACACGCTCACTGCGGCGGAACCGGGCGGCGTCGCGGTGTTCGAGGTCGAGCAGCACGACTGCCGCGAACTGCTGTGGAAGTCGCTCGACGGCTGCGACGACTGCGACGAAGCGAACTGTGTCGTACTCGCGACGATCACTGGCTACCGGCCCGGCTTCGTGATGCTCGACGCCGACGCCGGCGCCGATCCGGCCGCCGACCTCGCGGCGCGCATCGCTCGTATCGACAACCGCCTCGGCCGCCGTTTGCTCCCGAGCACGTCGGTGCTCACCGAGATCATCAACTGCATCCTCGATCGCGGCACCGGTGGTGGCGCGGGAACTCCAGGCCCGCAAGGACCGCAAGGCCCGCAAGGGTTGCCAGGTGAGCAGGGCGAACAAGGCGTCCCAGGCTTGCAGGGCATCCAAGGGCTGCAGGGCTTGCAAGGGGTGCAAGGCATCCAGGGCATTCAAGGCCCGCCCGGCCCACCCGGTGAAGGACTCGAACCCGACCTCGTGCGCATCACCGCGCTGAGTTGGGAACACAACCAGCCGATCCCCTTCGAGAAGCTGCGCAACATTTTCGGGCATCCGCAGATGGACATTGCGTTCGGTGTGGTCATCGCGTTCACGGGTGAGGTGTCCCTCGACGGCGTCGACGCGGTGCACGTCTTCCAGGTCGACGTTCCGACGATCAACCAAGACGAAGAGAACAAGCGCTTCGGGCTCGCGTGCCGCTGTCCCGTGATCGGCGAGGTGTTCCCGGTAGACGCGAACATCGCCGGGAACCTCATCACCGATGCCACGATCATCCCGGGAGTAGACCGAGCGAAGGCGATCGCGTTCGTGTTCGACCCCGCGTTCGTGAACACGCTTGTCGAGTTCGAGGTCCGCGACATCTGGGTCAAGCTTCGCGGCGACTTCGTACTGGATACGAACGATCCACCACGAGCGATCGATGCCGAGTTCGTGCGGCACGAGTTCGACACGGGCGACCATCCCGCCACGAGCAAGCTCGGGATCCAAGGCGGGTTGTTCGAGAGTTGGTTCGTGCCTGTACGCGACCGCGAGGCGCCGCCGCCGACTCGGGCCCGCCGGAGCAGGAAGAAGGCAACGTCATGATGTCGTACGTGAACACATCGGTGCGCGAGACGGGCGATCACGCGTGCGGCTGTGGGAAGGGCCGGACGTGCGACGGGCTCGAGTGCCTGTGCCGGCCGCGCTTCTTCGCGGGGCAGCTCCTCACCGACGAAGACCTCACGCGACTCGACCACTACATCGTCGCCAAGAACCGCCTGCACAATCGCTACTTGCACGGCACGGGAGTGGTGTGCGGCCTCGAAGTCGTCTGCAACCCGTGCGACGACACGGTCACGGTGCGTCCCGGCTTCGCGATCGGGCCGTGCGGCGAAGACATCGTCGTGTGCCGCGATACCGCGGTCGACGTCGGCGATCTCATCCAGGGTTACCGGCGCAAGCGCACGCAGGAGTGCGATCCGTACGGTGGCCGCCCCGCGCAGGACTGTGAAGCCGCGCGCCAAAAGTGGATCCTCGCGATCTGTTACGACGAGAAGCCCTCCCGCGGCATCACCAGCCTGCGCCAGCCCGAACCGACCAAGTGCGGCTGCGCCTGCGGCTCGTGCGGCGGCGGGAACGGCAACGGGAACGGGAACGGCGGCGGGCACGCGCACCGCACCGACGTGTGCTCGTGCGGCACCACGAAGACGCGGGCGACGCCGGCCCAATGCGAACCGACGTTGATCTGCGAGGGGTACCGGTTCGTGCTGGTGAAGCCCCAGCCGCAGCGCGTCCCCGACCGGCCCGGGCTCTCGACCTCGGCCGGGTTGGGCGCCGCGGGCGGAGGTCTGGCCGACAGCGAGCTCGGCGCGCGCGTGCAGGCATGCCTGCTCGAGTTCACGACGCGCATCCAGCAGCTCGGCCAGGTGGGCAACAATCCGGCCGCGCTCGTGGATCTGTGTTGCGACCTCAAGGCGGCACTGCGCGACATCATCGAGACCGGCAACGTGCACGACTGCATGATCGGGGCCCGGCTCAGCGACGTCGTTTGTCCCGATCCGAACGACGATGAGGCCGGTCCGAAGGCACTCGCCGCGATCCAACAGCTGTTGCTGATCGCGATCGACCTCTTCAAGAGCTGCATCTGTTCGGCGCTGCTGCCGCCATGCGGGGTCGGATCACCCGACGACTGCATCCCCCTCGCCACCCTGACGGTACGGACGGCCGATCTGCGTGTCCTCGACATCTGCAACTGGAGTTCGCGCCGGTTCGCCGTCAACTTCCCGATGCTCGGCTACTGGCTGGGCTGGCTCCCGATCTGGGACACCTTGCGCAGCGCGATCGCAAATCTCTGTTGTGCGCCGACGCGACCGAAGTTCCAATTGGACAACAACTTCAAGGTCAGGACCACGGACGCGGCGTTCCAGCCGCGCGACGCCGAGTTCCACGCGTCGGCGGCCGCGGCGACAGCCGGAACGGCCGGAGGAACCGGAGGGGAGCCAACCGTGCCTGCTTCCAAGGCGACCGCAGTCAGCCAACTGGCGTCGCAGTACGCACAGCGGGCGACGCCGCTGTCGGGCTTGGAAGCGACGATGCTCGGCGCGTTCGGTCTCGTCGCCGACGACGACACGCCGCTCGCGAGCGACCTCGAGCTCCAGAACCCGTTTGCCGCGCTCGCGCTCACCCGGCTCGCGGCGCCCACCTTCGATCCCGTCGTTCCGTCACCGATCACCAACGTGTTCGCGCAGCTGTTGCGCACTGAGCGGCCACCCGGCGGGACGACCACACCTCCGAAGCCGTCCACCGGCGCGGGACCGGTCGTCGCCGACGTCGATCGCGTCACCCGCCTCGAAGAATCGCTCGAAGCGTTGCAGAAGAAGGTCACCACTCAGGCCCGCACGATCACCAACCTCCGCAAGCAGGTGGGTGGGAAGTGACCACGGTCGAGCAACGACCCAACTTCTACGAGCACCAGTACCTCGAAGCCGCTGACCTCACTGCGGTCGTCGACTACTCGCGTGCGCAACTGGCGCGGACGCAACTCGGCGCACATCGATGGGGCATCGCGTTGGGTCTCGATCTGCGCGAGGTGCCGGGGCCGGGGAGCACGCTCGACGTGTTCGTGCAGCCGGGGTACGCGTGGGACGGATTCGGGCGGGCGATCGTCGTGCCCGAACCGCACCGGATCGCGGGGGCCCTGTTCGCCTCGATCGACGGCGAGTTCGTGCCCGGCAATCCACCCCGGCTCGTCGAGGTGTGGATCAGCTACACGGAGACCGCCACGAAGGGTCCGCGCCCCGGCTTCGAGGAGTGCGAAGGCGGACCGTCATTCGCGCGTGTGCTCGAGTCGTATCGCGTCGAGGTCGGCCGGCGGGCGACGCTTGCCACGCAGCGCGAGCCGATCACGATCGCGGGCCGGAGCGTCGACGCGTCCCAGGCGCTCATCACCTTCGACCCGGCCGCGCCCGAACTCGACGACGCGAGCGTGCCGTACCAGGACTTCCCCGAACCCGGCACGACCGCCCGGTGGTTGATCCCCATCGGACTCGTGTCGTGGGAACCCGGCAATCCCGGCCACTTCGTCGAGCGCGACGAGCCCGCGCTGGCCCGGCATGTGCGCGCCCG
>JBEVDP010000090.1:0-4952 GCA_040513235.1 Acidimicrobiia bacterium
ACCGACTCCGCGAGGTCCATGACCTTGTGGATCTTCTCGGCGAACACCTCGCCGAGCGCGCCGCCGAACAGCGTGAAGTCTTGCGAGAACACGAAGACCTTCCGGCCTTCGATCGTTCCCCAACCGGTGACAACACCATCAGTGAGCGGACGGGTCTGTTCGATACCGAAGCCGTGAGCGCGGTGTCGGGCCAGCATGTCGAGCTCAACGAACGAGCCCGGGTCGAGGAGGATGTCGAGACGCTCGCGCGCCGTGAGCTTGCCGCGCTGGTGTTGGCGCTGGACCGCCGCATCGGAACCAGCGTGGCGCGCTTCCTCCTTCAGCTTGGCGAGTTCGTCGATCCGTTCCTGCACCGGAATCGGCACGGGCGGCGGGACACTGCCATCAGTCGCGGCCATGGGCCGAGATTAGTGGCCGACCTGCTCCAGCCCGCAGGCCGGCCACCGGCCCTGCGGCTTCGTTACTCCTGGACGAGCTCGATCAACGTCCCGAACGCGGTCTTGGGGTGGACGAACGCGACCGTCGTGCCCCGGCTGCCGGGACGTGGCGCTTCATCGATCACGCGGTGGCCGTTCGCCTTCACGGAGTCCAGCGCCGCGGCACAGTCGTCGACGCGATATCCGACGTGATGGATCCCCTCGCCCTTGTTCGCGAGGTACTTGGCGACCGGCGAGTCGTCACGCGTGGGGGTGAGCAATTGGATGTACGAGTCGGCGACGCGCAGGAGCGCCTCCTCGACCCCATCCCGTTCCACGACCTCACGGTGCTCGACTTCGCAGCCGTACGTGGCCCGGTAGTACTCGATCGCCCCTTCGAGGTCGTTCACCGCGATGGCGACGTGGTCGATCTCGGTCAGCAACATGCCCGGATCGTACCGGCGAGGTTCCGAAAGGAAGTTTGCGAAAGAGTTCTTTCGGATATTCTCCGAGGCGTGACCGAGCTCGAGACGCACCAGATCACCGACGCCCGGGAGATGCGGGCCCTCGCCCATCCGCTCCGGCTCCGCCTCATCGGATTGCTGCGGATCGACGGCCCGGCCACGGCCTCCGCGCTCGCGGCCGCAGTCGGCGTCACGCCCGCTCTCGCGAGCTACCACCTGCGCCAACTCGGGCGGTACGGATTCGTGGTCGAGGACCCGGAACTCGCGCGTGACGGACGCGAGCGCTGGTGGCGCGCTGCGCAAGCCCGCACGTCGTGGGACAGCGCCGCATTCCTCGACACGCCCGACCGCATAGCCGCGCTGTCGTCGCTTCATCGGGAGCAGTTCCTGGCGTACCAAGCGCGTCTCGAGCAGCACCTGCACGACGTCGCCGCGCTCGACGCCGATTGGGTCGCGGCAACGAACCACAGCGACTACATCCTCGAACTCGACGCCGACGGGCTGCGCGCGTTGAACGCCGAGCTCGACGCGCTCGTCGAGCGGTATCGCACCGATCCGCCGCGGGCGGCCGCGCCGACGAAGACGATCACAGTGATCGTGCACAGCTTCCCGCGCCCCGAAGGCTTATGAACGACCGCAAGACGTTCGCCCTGCTGACGGCCGCGCGCTGGGCGCCGATCGGCCTGATGACACCGATCAGCGTGTTGTACATGCAGTCGCGGGGCCTGTCGCTGTCGACGATCGGCGTCGTCGCGATCGTGTACACGTTGACTGTCGCCGCGCTCGAGATCCCGACCGGCAGCTTCGCGGACGCATTCGGGCATCGGCGCATTCTGGTGATCGGGACGGGGGTGTCGATCGCGAAGTTCAGCCTCATGTTCCTCGCGAACGGCGCGGCCTTGTTCATCATTGCCTCCGTCCTGCACGGAACGGAACGCGCGTTGCGCAGCGGCCCGTTGGAGGCGTGGTACGTCGCGCGTCAACCCCACGACGTACGACGAGGCCTGTCGGCGGGAGCCATCGCCGAGGCGGTCGCGCTGGCGGCCGGCGCACTCCTCGCGGGCCTTCTCCCACTCGTGTTCAGCGGATCGGCCCCGTTGCGCGTTCCGATCGCAGCTGCCGTCGTGCTCGAAGTCGTCCACCTCGGCGCCCTGTTCGTTCTGCTCCCCCGAGCAACCGGCAGTGGCGCCGCGCCCGCACGCATCGCATTCACGACCGTCGCCCACGCGGGTCGCGATCCGCACCTTCGGCGGCTCTTGCTCGCACCGCTCACGCTCGGCTTCGCGCTCTATAGCGTCGAATTGCTCTGGCAACCTCGTCTCGCGACATTCGTCGGTACCGACGATACGGTCGTGTTCGGCGTGTTCGCGACCGTCGCCTTTGCGTGCAGCGCACTCGGCGCTTGGCTCGTCGTGCACGCGTCGCACCGTCGGGACCCGGCTGCGGCCGCACTGGTCACGATGCTCCTGTACGGCGCGACCCTCGTGGCGCTCGCGGGTGCCAGTGGCGTCGGCATGCTCGCCGTCGCATTCGGAAGCGGCTACTTCTTCGTCGGTGCCGTCGGCCCGCTCCACGGCGAGCTGTTGCACCACCGCGTGCCCGACACGGCGCGGGCGACCGCCCTGTCGCTGGTCTCGATGGCGGGCATGACCGGACTCATGGTCGCCGCGCTCGCGTTGCCACCCGTCGCCGAACACGTCTCAACCGCCGCGGCCTGGGCGATCTCCGCAGTCGTCATCGCACTCGGCAGCCTCTGCTACCTCGCCCTCCGCGAGCAGACCCAAGTTAGGCGTGGCGGCGGAACAGGGTGATCTGGTCGATGTGCTTGGCGCGGAGTTCCTCGTCGGTGACGCCCAGGCCTTCGTCCGGCGCCAGCGCGAGCACGCCGATCTTGCCCTCTGACAGGTTGTGATGCACCTGATACGCCGCCTCGCCGGTCTGGTCGAGCGTGTAGGTCTTCGACAACGTGGGGTGGATACGGCCCTCGCACACCAACCGGTTCGCCTCCCACGCTTCGCGGTAGTTCGCGAAGTGACAGCCCTTCAGCGTCTTGAGATTCATCCAGAGGTAGCGGTTGTCGTACTCGATCTTGAAGCCCGATGTCGCGGCACACGTGATGATCATGCCGCCCCGCTTGGCAACAAACACCGACGCACCCATCGTCGACCGACCGGGGTGCTCGAACACGATGTCGACGTCGCGGCCGATCTGACCGCGGATCGCCTTGCCGAGCCGCAACCATTCGGCGGGGTCTTGCTCGGTGTCGTCCTTCCAGAACTTGAAGTCTTCGGCCCGCCGGTCGATGACGTGCTCACAGCCGAGCTCGCGCAACAAGGCTGCGCGCTTCTCGGACGAGACGACTCCGACGGGGACGCCGCCGCCGTTCAGCACGTACTGGGTGGCATACGCGCCGATGCCGCCGGTCGCGCCCCAGACCAGCACGGCCTGCCCTTGCGTCATCTGCGAGCCGTTCGGGCTGACGATCATGCGATAGCTCGTGCTGTTGCACAGCGCGTTGCACGCCGCCTCTTCCCATGTGAGGTGCTTCGGCTTCGGCATGAGCTGGTTCGCCTTCACGACGGTGATCTCGGCCAACCCGCCGAAGTTCGACTCGAAGCCCCAGATGCGCTGGTTGGTCGCCATCATCGAGTCGTCGTGCGCCGACGGGTCCTGGTCGTCGACGTGGAGGCAGTGCGCCGTCACTTCGTCGCCCGCCTTCCAGTTGCGCACGGCCGAACCGACGCGCAGCACCACCCCGGCCGCGTCCGAACCCATCACGTGGTACGGCTGGTCGTGGCGCTTGCCCCACACCGACTCGCGCCCGAGCCGCTTGAGGAACCCGAACGTGGGCAACGGCTCGAAGATCGACGTCCAGACCGTGTTGAAGTTGATCGCCGACGCCATCACGGCGACGTACGCCTCGTCGGGCGCGAGTTCCGGCAGCGGGAAGTCTTCGATGTGAGTCGACTTGCGCGGATCCTTCTCCTCCGATGGGAGGTCGGCGAACATCTCCTGCTCGTCGGCTCTCACGAGCGCGCCGCGTACGGCTTCGGGCAGCGGCAGCGCACCCACGTCCTCCCCGCTCGCGCGTTCGAGAATGGCGGTGCGGATGGCATCGATCTCCGTCATGACGCCGAAGCTACCGGGCAGTAGCGAGACTGAACCAGCCGTCCCTACACTGACCGACCTTGCAGGAGGCCAAGTTGTTCGAGGAGGCACCATGAGCGGATCTGTGATCGTCGGATCGGCCCGCACACCGATCGGGAAGCTGTCCGGCGCGCTGGCGGGATTCAGCGCGATGGATCTCGGCGGATTCGCGATCGCGGCCGCGCTCGAGCGCGCGGGTGTCGGGCCGGAGCAGGTCGACTACGTCCTCATGGGGCAAGTGCTGCAGGCCGGCACTGGCCAGATCACGGCGCGCCAAGCCGCGGGGAAGGCGGGCATCCCGATGACAGTGCCCGCCACGACGATCAACAAGGTCTGCCTTTCCGGCATCAACGCGCTCTACCTCGCCGACCAGATGATCGCGGCCGGCGACGCGGAAGTCGTCGTCGCCGGCGGCATGGAGTCGATGACGAACTCGCCGTACCTGTTGCCCCAGGCGCGCGCCGGGTACCGCATGGGGAACGGCGAAGTCGTCGACTCGCTCGTCAACGACGGCCTCTGGTGCGCCTTCGACGCGGTGCACATGGGCAGCGGCACCGAGCAGTACGTCGGCCAGATGGGTGGCATCACCCGTGAACAGCAAGACGAACTCGCGGCCAAGAGCCACGAGCGGGCCGCGGCCGCGCAGAAGGAAGGCCGGTTCACCGAAGAGATCGCGCCGGTCTCCATCCCGCAGCGCAAGGGCGACCCGATCGTCGTCGACACCGACGAAGGTGTCAGGCCCGGCACCACCGGCGAGTCGCTCGGCAACCTGCGCCCCGCGTTCGAGAAGGACGGCACGATCACCGCAGGCAACGCGTCGCAGATCTCCGATGGTGCGGCGGCGGTCATCATGATGAGCAAGGCCAAGGCCGAGGAACTCGGCGTCAGCCCGCTCGCGGAACTGGTCGGCTATGGCATGGTCGCC
>JBEVDP010000091.1:0-2711 GCA_040513235.1 Acidimicrobiia bacterium
GTCGTCCGTGCTCCCCCAGTAGATGCTCACGTCGGCGCCCTCGAAGTACTTCTGGAGGTACCGTCGAGCCTGGTCGGGCGCGATCGTCCGACCCTCCTCAGGGTCGATCTGTACTGCGATGTGGGTGAATTTCTTGCGGCGGCCGCGTGCCTCGCGGTTCATCACCGTGCGGAACACGACGCGCGAGTCCCACTCGTCGAGGTTGAATCCCACAAACAGCAATGCGCTGGCGACCCACTGCTTGCGGACACATTCGGGGATCAGCGCGTTGTTCTGCGTCACCCCGATCAGGAAGTCGAAGTAGTCGTCCTGGCGCAACACGAGCGTGTCCGGCATCCCCAAACGACCGAAGAGGTAGTACACGAGTGGTTGGGGCGCGGTCGGCTCGTAGTTGGGTTCATCTTCGAAGACCGACGGCGGCCAATCGACCTCGTTGCTCCACGGACACATCTCGACGCGCGGCTCCTTCTGCGCGGCGGTGAGCGCGTCGGTGAGGAGGCTCGCGGGGTTCGTCGTCACGTACATCGAGAAGGGCAACCCGGCGAGAACCGTGAACGGATCCGAGAGGCCCTTCTCGCGACGGAGCGACCAGACGCGCGTAAGCAGTTCGTCAAGTGTCGCCTGGCCGGATTCGCCGGCATTGCTCGCATCGCCCGCGAGCATCTCGCCGTAGCGTTCCGCGAGCTCGTTCACGAGGTACTTTCCGAGCTCAGCCTGTAAGAACGTGTCGTCGTAGTTCACCGCCACGTATTGCGCGACCTGGGCCAGGTCGTCGCGGTCGTTGGCCATCGGGAAGCGATACGTCTGTGCCCACCGACGGGCGATGTCGTGCCTCGTGCCCAAGAAGACATCGGTCACGCCGGGACCGAGGATTGGCGTGCAACGTCCGCCTTCGATCGCGCTGATGAGCGTCGGCCACTGCTCGAAATCCTCGGTGTGGACGAACCCCGGGCTGTACCACAGGCGTCCGCTTCGGAGCCGCGTGAACAGGAGGGGGACCCACCAGTCAGGGCGATCTCGTACGACGCCACGGGCGCTCGCCACCGCCCGGTCGATGAACCCGTGTTCGTCGAGCGCACGGAACAGCTCCGGCATGAAGCTGTCGACCGTCGTCATCGAGACGTCGTGCTGCATCGCGATCACCGCGGGCACGCCGACCTCCGCGAGCCGCGGTCCGACGCGCGCCAGCGCACCGCCGGTGACGGGTGCGTTCCCGCCCGCGCTCTGGCACGAAGCGAGGACGACCAACTGCGGGAGCGTCTGCATGTCGCCGAAGCGCTCGACGAGTTTCTCCGCGGGAAGGCGTTCGGCAAGCCCGGCGTCATTCTCCAAGAGGAGTTGGGGCTGACCTTCGACGACGAAGCCGTGCGCAACGAGGTAGAGGACGTCACACCCCTGGCGCAGCGCGGCGATGATCGCGGCGAGCGTGGCGCGCTTCTCACCGCCGACCTCCACAATCGTCGCGTCGCCGAGCGCGGCACGCGCCCGCGCGAACTCGGCGGCCGCGTCGACTGGTGGCAGCGGCTGGCCGCCGGGGGCGTACTGCGCGATGTCCGTCGGTGAAGCGACGGCGACGACTGCCCGCAACGTGTCCTTGGAACGCCCGCCCGCTGGTCGCATGTCGGCACTGTTGAGAAAGCGGGAGAAGAGCACGCTCTCGCTGGTCGCGAGCGGCGACCCGTCCTCGGGGTCGCTGAGCGTCTCCCAGTGCAAGACATGCAGGTCGGGCGCGCTCGGCCCGATGAAGAGGCGCAGGCGCAGTGCTTCGCCCGCGCCTTCCGCGTTCCCGCGTGCCTTCGCAAACAGCTCGCGTACGGGGCTGGACGCGAACAACGCAGTGCTCAACGCCCGCCCATAGGCGACGGAGTCTTGGCCATCGAGCGTCGCGAGATCGGGCAAGGTGACCGGTTCGGCAGAGTCGAGCCGGACCTCGCCGTCCGCATCCGGCGGGAGGTACGAAGCCTCGATCATCAGCGCCTCACCGCGCCGATGGAGTCCGATCTGGAGATCGCCGTAACGGACCGTCGACTGGTCGATCACGGTCACGATGCAACCGCCATTCGAACCGCAGGATCGCCGAAGATCGCGAACGCACGCGCGTCGTTGTTCGCGGTCCATGCTCCGGCGAGTTGAAGGTCGTCGGCAACCTTCCCGTAGCGGATGTCCTCGAGCATCACGCTCAGGTCGGACGCAAGCTCCGCGTACCGCTCGTTGAAGTACTCGAGAGCGAAGCCAACCGGTTTGCCGTCGAGGAGCCGCAGCAGCGCGCTCTCGTACACCGCGGTCTGCGCGCCGACCGACGGCCAGTGAAACGAGTAGCTCCACGCGCGGTCGACGTGCGCGATCACAGCGAGTGCGCCGCCGCGCGGGTGACCGAGAAGCCGCTTCGGCAGCGCGGCGCCGAAGTCCTCGGGTGCGAGTTGCTCCCGGGTCCCTGGCGTTCTCGCGGCGAAGTCGTCGAACTGCGGTGTTCCTCCACCGAAGCAGGCGAACATGAAGGAGACCAGGCCACCGAGCTCCGCGTCGTCGGCGACATCGTCGGCCGCGAACGATTGCTCGCGGCCGACCGGACACTTCGAATACGGTCCCTCCCATTCCTGGCACACGAGCGCGCCCTGGCGTGCGCGTTGTTCTGGATCACCGGACGGGAACCCGAGGCCGTGGGTCGCGCTGAAGAGCAGCGCCGGGCCGTCGGCGTCGTTGACGAAGCG
>JBEVDP010000092.1:0-6702 GCA_040513235.1 Acidimicrobiia bacterium
CCGCCGCGAGCGAGAACTGGTCGCCGCCGTTTGCTGCCGCGCGCGCGGCGTCCCAAACGGCTGCGGTCGCGAGTTCGGAAGCGACGAGCATGTTGGCGCAGTGGTGCTTCACCGCCTGGAACATCGCGATCACGCGGCCGAACTGCTCGCGCTGCTTGGCGTACTCCGTGGCGCGGTCGACGCACTCTTGCGCGCCACCCGCGGCCTCGGCCGATACGAGAACGCGTGCGATGTCGAGCGCGGTGTTCGCCGCGCCGCGCAACACGCGCTCGTCGGGCACGGCCGCGCGGTCGTAGCGCACCACACCACTGCGGCGGGTCGGGTCGAGGTTGCCGGTCACCTTCACGGTCACACCCGCGCCGTCGCGATCGACCACGACGACGTCGTCGCCGTCGACCATCAGGATCACGTCGGCGAGGCCGGCACCGAGCACGGTGTCACCGAAGCCGAGCGCACCGGTCTTGGTGCCGTCGGCCAGGGTCGGCAACAACGCGGCCTGCTGCGCCTCGGTGCCCGCGGTCGCGATCACTGTCGACGCCAACACCGTCGGGAGGAACGGCCCGGGAGCCACCGCGCGGCCGAGCTCCTGGAGCACGACGACCAACTCGGGCAGGCCGTATCCGCTACCACCGACCGACTCGGGCAGGTGCAGACCGAGCCAGCCGAGACCGACGACGTCGTCCCAGAACGCGGGCAGCTTTTCGTCGGGCGCGTCGAGCAATGCGCGGGCCTCGGCACGCGCTTTGGCGCTCTCGAGGAAGGAACGAGCGACCGACTCCAGCTCGCGGTGGGTGTCGCTGATGGCGATGGGCATCCGAATGCTCCTTAACGAAGGTCGAAGCCGAGGCGGCATGCGCGCACCGCGCCGACGAAGATGTTCGGTTCGATGTCGGGTGGTGTGAGCACCCGCAGGTTGGTGAAGCGTTGCGTGAGTCGCGTCAGCAGGAGGCGCAGCTCGAGTCGCGCGAGCGACGAGCCCAGGCAGAAGTGTGTGCCGAAGCCGAACGCCACGTGCGGGTTCGGGTTGCGCCGGATGTCGAACGTGTACGGGTCGGCGAACACCTGCTCGTCGCGGTTGGCGGACGGATACGCGAGCATGACGCGATCGCCCTCGGTGACGCGCGTGCCGGCGATGTCGGCGTCGCGGGTTGCGGTGCGGAACATGTTGTTGAGCGGCGTCACCCAGCGGATGAGCTCTTCGACCGCAATGGGGACGAGCGACGGATCGGCCGCCATCGCTTCCCAGTCGTCGGGATGCTGCGAGAGTTCGATGAGCCCGCGCGCGACGACGGTGCGCGTCGTCTCCGCGCCCCCGGAAATGAACAGGCCGGTCTCCTGCATGATGACTTCGTGACGCATCGGGCAGCCGTCGAGTTCGGAGTTGGCCCAGACGCCGAACAGGTCGTCGGCCTGGGCGCCGCGGCGTTGCTCGACGAGCGGTTCGAGCACCGCGTTGAACTCCGTGATGGCGCCCATCATGTCCATGAGCTTGTTTTGGTCGGTGGTGATCGAGTCGATGCGCATCAGTCGCTCCGACCAACTCCGCACCGCCTCCCACTGATCGTCGCCGAATCCGAGAAGGTGCGCGGTGAGCTTGGCGGGGAACGGCGCCGCGAGTTCGTCGACGAGTTCCATCTCGCCGCGTTGGGCGACCGCCTCGAGGAGTTCGTCGACCACCGCCTCGATCACCGGTTCGAGGCGTTGCACCGCTTTGGGCGTGAAGCGCCGAGCGACGAGCGCACGCTGGTCGTGGTGCGCGGGGTCGTCCTTGGCGATCATGTCCTCTTCGTTCATCGCGATGCGCGAGCGGTAGGACCCCAGGCTCGAGAACACCTCCGCGTTGCGCTCCACCTCGATGATCGGCGCATGTTGGACGACGGCCCAGAGCGCGTTGGCTTCGTCGCGCCAGACAGGCCCTTGAGCGCGCATGGCGCGGAAGGCATCGTGCATGCCGGCGATGTCGCCGTAGAACTCGGGCGAGAGCAGATCAGGGGTTCCGAGGAGGACCATACCCGGGAGTATGTCAGCGGAGGAGGGTCGCGCGCTCGTCCCTGCGGGGCCCCAACCCGCTCGCAAGCGGCTGCCAAGTCGGGCCTGGTCTCCTGCGTTCATCCCCGAGACACAATCAAAGAAGGAGCAATTCCCTCATGGACGTCCCCATCCGCTTCCTGCCCACCCAGACGCTCGCCCCCGAGACCTTCCTCGTCCGTCAGATCGCCGGCGAGGGCATGGGGCCCGAGGCACTCGCGCTGAACACCCTGGTCATCCGGGGTGCCGAGCCCGTGATCGTCGACACCGGCGTCGGTTTGACCGCCCCGGAGTGGCTCGACCGGACCTTCGAGCTCGTCGAGCCGGAAGCGGTGCGGTGGGTGTACTTGTCGCACGACGACACCGACCACACCGGGAATCTCCTCAGCGTCCTGGAGCGCTGCCCGCAGGCGAAGTTGGTGATCGACTGGTTCGCCGTCGAACGCCTCGGAGGCGAGGGCATGGAGTTCCCGCTCGACCGCCTCGTGATCCTGAACCCGGGCGAGTCGTTCTGCGCCGGTGACCGGAAGCTGACAGCGATCATCCCGCCCGTGTTCGACAGCCCGACGACCCGCGGCCTGTTCGACCACACAACCGGCGTGTACTGGGCCGCGGATGCATTCGCGGTGATGCTGCCGGGCGGGCCGGTCGACAGCGCGGACGAGTACGACTCCGCGCAGTTCGACACGTCGTTCGTCGACCTGCAGCGCCTGATCAGCCCGTGGCACCAGTGGCTCGACGGCGACAAGTACCGGGCCCACGTCGGCGCGCTGCGGGCGATGGAACCGGCGACCGCGGTTGGCTGCCACGGCATCGCGCTCTCGGGTGCGCACCTCGACCACGCCTTCGACCTGATCGAGACGCTGCCCGACCTCCCGGCGGTCCCCCGCGTCGGCCAGTCGGACCTCGACACGATGCTCGCGGCAATCGCTGCGTAACGTACGACGCGTGTTCAATCGGTATCGACGCAAGCGCGCGCTCATACGGGACGGGTTTCCCGACGTATGGCGCGCGCTGCTCGATGCCAATGTCGCGCATTGGCGGGTGCTCGGGCCCGAAGAACGCGAGCAGCTCGAGCACCTCGTCATCTTGTTACTCGTCGACAAGCGGTGGGAAGCGGCCCGCGGTTTCGTGCTCACGGACGAGATCCAGGTGACGATCGCCGCCCAGGCCGCGCTGCTCGTGCTCGGTCTCGGCTACGACGCGTACCGCGGTGTCGGCACGATCATCGTGCACCCGACGACGATGGTGATGAAGGGCGAGCGCGGTGGTCCCGCGCGCGGGACAGTGTCCGACGCGCCGGTACCGGTCCTCGGCATCGCGCACTACGCGGGGCCGGTGATCATCGCGTGGGACGAGGCGCGTGCGAATGCGCGGGATCCCGAGCGGGGGCACAACGTCGTGTACCACGAGTTCGCGCACAAGCTCGACATGCTCGACGGCATCGTCGACGGCACACCCCCGCTCGCGCGCCGCGAGGACTTGGCGCGCTGGATCGAGGTTTGCACGGCGGAGTACCAAGCGCTGCGCAACGGGACCGACGACGGCTTCCTGCGCGACTACGCAAGCGTCAATCCGGCTGAGTTCTTCGCGGTCGTGACGGAAGCGTTCTTCGACGTCCCACTGGAGCTCCAGGCGGCCAAGCCCGCCCTCTACGAGGTCCTGCACGATTTCTACCGGCAGGATCCGGCCCGCCTCGTGCGACAATCGAAGGCATGACAGTTCGCTTCAATCACACCATCGTGAACGCGCGTGACAACGAGCGTTCGGCCCAGTTCCTGGCCGAGATCCTCGGCCTGCCTAGCCCGCATCGATGGGGTCCGTTCGTCGAGGTGACGACCGCCGACGAGGTCGCACTCGCGTTCATCAACGCCGGTGACGACATCGGAGCCCAGCACTACGCGTTTCTGGTGAGCGAAGACGATTTCGACGCGATCTTCGGCCGGATCACCGAACGGGACCTCGCCCACTGGGCCGATCCGCACAAGCAGCAGCCGGGCGAGATCAACCACGACGACGGCGGCCGCGGCGTCTACTTCGACGATCCCGACGGACACCTGCTCGAGATCATCACCCGCCCCTACGGCAGCGGAACCGCATAACCGCTGATCGCGCCCATGCGTCACTCAGCCGTACTCCGTACGGCTGAGTGACGCATCGGTCGTTGCGCCGTTTTGGCGGATGGGGAAGCTGCGCATGAGGCGGGGTGTCGTGCGCGTGTTCGGGGCGAGGCTGTGCAGCACCCACGGGTGGGTGATGTAGACGGTGCCGGCGGCGCCAGTGAGTTCGACGACGCGTACGGGGACGCCGTCGACGTCGGTCTCGGTCATGAACCGCTCGTTGCGGTCGGGATCGTCGTCGGCAGTCGCGAGTGCCTTCAGCCACGGGTTCGACTGCATGAACGCCATCCGCGTGCGCCGGAAGTCGAGCTCCGCGCCGGTGCGGCCGGCAACGAAATTCGCGACGAGCCGGTGCGATCCCGCGATCTGGGGTGTCGCCCCGCCGCCCGGCTCGAGGTCGTCGACGAGCGCCCAGCACTTCACGATCACCAACCGCTCGGGCGGCAGCGTGTACTGGAAGTCGACGTGCCAGAGGTGGTGCGGCACTCTCCACTCCGTCGCGCCGGGCATCGTGACGAGCACCTGCCCCGCGTGCTTGGGCTGGATCCAGCGTTCGGCGCCGAACAGGTCGTCGAGCGCGCCGCACAGACCCGGTCCGAACACGGGTTCGAACGAACGGTGGCGCTTCGAGGACTTCAGCCCCGTCGGTGGGTGCCGGTTCCACGTCGCCGGGTCGTCGCGCAGGACGCCATGCCGCTGGCGCAATTCACCCCAGATCGCCTCCTGCATGCGAGCGCCTTCGGCCGCGGAGAACACTCCCTCGATCTTGAGGAGCCCGTTGCGGTCGAACTCGGCCCGTTGTTCGGCAGTCAACACCCGAACATGCTGACGCGCGGCTGCGCCGATGGCGGCATATTTTCGGGGCATGCCCGATTCGGCCTGGCCTTCCCTCCCCCTCGATTCCTGGGCGGACACGCGTGAGACGTTGCACCGGTGGACCCAGATCGCCGGGAAGATCCGCATGACGCGCACGCCGCTGATCAACCACTGGTGGAACTCCACGCTCTACGTCTCGGCGCGGGGCCTCACAACGTCGTTCATACCGGCCGGCGCGGACCACGGCTTCGAGCTCGCGTTCGACTTTCTCGACCATCAGTTCGTGATCGAGACCACCGATGGCGCGCGCCGCAGTGTCGCACTCCGCCCGCGTTCGGTTGCCGACTTCTACGCCGAGGTGAGCACGCACCTCGCGGACCTCGGCCTCACGACGCCGATCTGGACGATGCCCGTCGAGATCCCCGGCGCGATGACACCGTTCGACCAGGACACAGAACACGCGAGCTACGAACCCGCGGCCGCGCACGCGTTCTGGCGCATGCTCGTGTCGAGCGCGCGGGTGATGACAGAGTTCCGCGCCCGGTTCCTCGGGAAGTGCAGCCCGGTGCACTTCTTCTGGGGCGGCCTCGACCTCGCGGTGACGCGTTTCTCGGGCCGCGCCGCCCCCGCGCATCCCGGCGGCGCGCCCAACTGCGGGCCGCACGTCATGATCGAGGCGTACTCACACGAGGTGAGCAGCGCGGGGTACTGGCCGGGCGGCGACGGTGACGGCCTGTTCTACTCGTACGCCTATCCCGTCCCCGGCGACTTCGCGAGCGCGGCGCCGGACGTGATGTATTCGGACGAACTCGGGGAATTCGTCTTGCCGTACACGGACGTGCGCACCGCGGCCGACCCCGATGCCACCCTGCTCGCCTTCCTCCAGCGCACGTACGAGGCCGCGGCCGAGCGGGCAGACTGGGATCGCGCGAACCTCGAGCGATGACCGACCTGATCATCCGCGGCGCGACGGTGTACGACGGCACCGGCGCACCGGGCCGCACTGTCGACGTCGGCGTCACCGGCGCCCGGATCACCGCAGTCGGTGACCTCGCGGCGGAACACGCGGGAACTGCCGTCGACGCAATGGGGCGCGCGCTGGCGCCCGGCTTCATCGACGTCCACAGCCATGACGACTTCGCGGTGTTCTTCATGCCCGAGATGGACTTCAAGGTCGGCCAGGGCGTGACGACCGACGTCGTCGGCAATTGCGGTTTCGGTGCGGCTCCGTTCGGCGTCGCGCGCGCCAACCTCGGCGTTCTCGGCGAGCCCGATCGTCTCGACGTGCTCCCGCGGTGGGAAAGCTACGCCGACTATCTCGGCGCCATCGACGCGCAGCCGCCGAGCCTGAACGTCGCGGCCCTCGTCGGCCACGGCACGATTCGCCTGGATGCAATGGGGAACGCGCGCCGCCCGCCGACACCTGCCGAGCTCGACCGCATGACCGGCACGCTCACCGACGCGCTCACGGCGGGGTGCGTCGGCTACTCGACCGGCCTCATCTATGAACCCGGCCGCTACGCCGCGACCGAGGAACTCGTCGCGCTCGCCGGCGCGATGGCGGGCGTCGGGGGTCTCTACGCGAGTCACATGCGCAACGAAGGCGACGGTTTGCTCGACGCGGTCGCGGAGACGATCCAGGTCGGCGAAGCCGGCGGCGTTCCGGTGCAGATCTCGCACCACAAGGCGACCGGTCCGTCGGCCTGGGGGCTGGTGAACAACTCGCTCGCGCTGATCG
>JBEVDP010000093.1:0-5558 GCA_040513235.1 Acidimicrobiia bacterium
TGCACTCATCGCGCCAGAACGGCGGCGTCGGCGCGAGCCAGCGTTCGCCCTCGCGTGAGGCGAGCTGCCAGACCCCGTCGATCGATGCGCAGTCGTGTTCGTGCGCGAACCACGCCGGCACACCGAAGGAGAAATCGAGGCCAACGATCAACGGCCCTACGAACGAGTGCAGCCACGTCGCGATCTCGGCGCGGGTCCGGCCCGCCGCACTCGCACGCACGCGACCGCCCCGCACCACTGTTGCCCAGATCGCATGGCGCTGGGCCCGAACGTCGCGCGCGCCCGACCAGTCGACCGCGAGAATCGTCGGTTCGCTCATCCGCCCAGAAGCTACGGTGCCCGCGTGCCTGAAGTGGTGCTGGAAGCACGCGGCCTGGTGAAGGACTACCGGCGGGCGCGCGCGGTCGACGGCGTCGATCTCGTCGTCCACGCGGGGGAGCGCGTCGCGCTCCTCGGACCGAACGGCGCGGGCAAGACCACGATGCTGTTGATGGTGCTCGGTGTGGTCAGTCCCGATGCCGGGTCGGTGGCGATCTGCGGGAACCCGCTCGATGGGAAGCGCAGCCAGGCGGCCGCGCACGTCGGATTCGCGGCCGGCTATCTCCCGCTCACCGAGCGCATGCGCGTGCGTGAATATCTCCAGCTCTTCGGGCAGCTCTACGGGATCGTCGACCCGAGTGATGCGATCGCAGCCGGCCTCGCCCGGTTCCGCATCGAGCACCTCGGCGACGCGATGGGAACCGAACTCTCGTCGGGGCAGCGCACGCTCGTCGGCATCGTCCGAGCCACGTTGCACCGGCCCGATTTGCTCGTGCTCGACGAGCCCACGGCCTCGCTCGATCCGGACGTCGCGTTGCGCGTCCGGAGCGGGTTACTCGAACTGTCGCATGAACACGGATGTGCACTGTTGATGACGAGTCACGACATGAGCGACGTCGAGAAGATCTGCGAGCGCGTCGTGTTCCTGTCGCAGGGACGTGTCATCGCCGACGCCGCGCCGGCTGAGATCACCGCCGCGTACGGGACCGGCGATCTCGAGAGCGTGTTCCTGCACCTCGCCGAACGCCATGAGTCCACGAGCGGCCAACAGACGGATCATCCATGAGCGAACGTCGCGAGGGGGGTATCCCCCCGAGCAGCGAGACGCAGACGGAGCCGACCGGATGGGAGGCGGAGCCGGAGTCGACCCATAGAAGTGAGCGGGGCCCGAGCGGCCCGGCCCAAGGAGACGCAGGGCGCAGCGACCGGACGGGAGCGGAGTCCGGAGTCGACCCATCGACGAGGGCCAAGAGCGGGCAAGCATGAGCGAACTCGTCCGCGTTCATGGTTTCGCCGCGACCCGATTGCGGTTGCGGGCGATCGCGCGGCGACACGCGTACGTGATGGTGCGCAGTCCGCACCGGCTGTTCGACGTGACGTTGTGGCCGCTGGTCGACGTCGTGCTCTTCGGCGCGCTCGCAGCCTTCGTCGGCGACGACGGGAGCGGTGGCGGCGACGGCTCGGTCGCGGCCGGCTACCTGCTCGCAGGGATCGTGCTCTGGCACGTCATCTACCAGTCGCAGATCGCGATGAGCACGGGGCTCCTAGAAGAGACGTGGACGCGCAACATCTTGAACCTGATGGTGACGCCCATACGCGAGATCGAGTATGTCGCGGGCGTCGCGTTGTTCGGGTTCGTGAAGCTCGCGCTCGGCGTCGGCGTCATGGTGCTCGGAGCGCTCGTCTTCTTCTCGTTCGACACCTGGTCGCTCGGCTTCGGCCTCATCCCGATCGCCGCAGTGCTGCTCGTCGTGGGCTGGGCCGTGAGCTTGTTCGTGATGGGCCTGGTGCTGCGCTTCGGGTCCGGGGCCGAGGCGTTGGCGTGGGGGATGATGTTCCTGCTGCTGCCGTTGTCGGGCGTCTTCTACCCGATCGACGCCCTGCCGACGGTGTTGCAGCCAATCGCCGAGTTGCTGCCGACGACGCACGCATTCACCGCTTTGCGCGAGCTCGTCGATGGTGACCCGCTGAACTGGACGGAAGTCGGGATCGCCGCGCTCGGCGCGGGGGTGATGCTCGGGCTCGGGTTCGCGTTCGTCGTGCGCATGCTCAAGGTGTTCCGCCGCCGCGGCTACATCACGCGCTACTCGTGAGCTGAGGGTCAGAGGTCAGTCGTCGCGCAGGTCGATGATCACCGGCGCGTGGTCCGACGGTTGCGTTCCCTTGCGCGCATTGCGATCGACGACTGCCCACGTGACGCGGTCGATCACCGGCTTCGTCGCGAGCAACAGGTCGATGCGCATGCCGCGGTGCTGGTGGAAGTCGCCGGCGCGGTAGTCCCAGTACGTGTACAGCTTGTCGGCATCGGGATACACCGTGCGGAACGCGTCGCCGAGCCCCCACTCCTGGAGCTTCGCGACGGCCTCGCGCTCGGGTGGCGTGACATGTGTCGAGCCGACGAAGGCCTTCGCGTCCCACACGTCTCGGTCTTCGGGCGCGACGTTGAAGTCGCCCATCACGACGAAGCTGTCGGTGGGCTTCTGGTGCGCGGCGATCCAATCGTGCAGCACGCCGTACCACGTGAGTTTGCGGTCGTAGAACTCGGTGCCGACCTCGCGGCCGTTCGGCACGTACACACTCGCGACCCGCACACCGCCGCACGTCGCCGCGATCAGCCGCGCGTCACCCTCGTAGGGATCGGTGTAGCCGTCGCCGAACCCGAACGCGACGTCGTCGATGCCGACGCTCGACAGGATCGCGACGCCGTTCCACTGGCCCTGGCCGTAGTGCACCGACTCATAGCCCATCGACTGGAACTGCAACGACGGGAACGCCTTGTCGGCGAGCTTGGTCTCCTGCAGGCACAGCACGTCGACGTTCGCGTACGAGAGAAACTCCTCGACGCGGGGCTGCCGTACCTTCAGGGAGTTGACGTTCCAGGTCGCGATGCGCATCTGATCGGAGGCTAGGGCACGAGGTAGCGGGAACCTAGCGCCGGAAGCGAACCTGCGCGTCGGTGCCCTGCGCGCCGGCACCCGGCAGGAGCGCGGCATCACCACCCGACGCCGCGGCGAGTTGCGCCACGATCGCGAGCCCCAGGCCGGTGCCGCCGGACTCGGCTCCGGGAGCGCGCCAGAACCGGTCGAACGCTCGTAGTCGCTCGTCGGCCGAGAGGCCTTGACCACTGTCGACGACGTGGAGTTCGACGAAGCCGTCGGCTCGGGTGACGCGGACGACGACGTCGGAAGTGGGCGGTGCCGCGTCGAGCGCGTTGGCGAGCAGGTTGTCGAGCACTTGCGCGACCGCGCCGGGCACCGTCTGCGCGTGGGTGTCTTCGGCGTCGCAGTCGAGGACGAGGCGGACGCCTTGTTCTTCCGCGAGCGGTTGCCACACCGCGACGCGTTCGTGGGCCGCGGTCGAGATGTCGACCATCTCGCGCTCCGGCCGGGCGCCTTCTGCACGTGCGAGCTCGAGCAGTCCGTCGACAAGGCGTGCGAGCCGGGCGACCTCGTCGGCGGCGGCCTCGAAGTCGGCGCCGTTCGCGTTCGGAGCTTGCTGCAGATTCTCGAGCCGGAGGCGCAAGGCAGTGAGCGGGGTGCGCAGCTCGTGCGAGGCGTCGGCGACGAAGGTCCGTTGCGCGCCGACGAGCTCCTCGAGGCGCGCAGCCATGGTGTTGAACTGCTCGGCGAGCGAACGAATCTCGGGCGGTCCGGTGTCGGTCGGCGCGCGGGCGCGCAAGTCGCCCCGCGCGACGCGCTCGGCCGCGTGCTCCAGCGCGAGCACCGGGCGGGTGACCGATCGTGCGAGGAAGAAGCCGACTGCGGTGACCGCACCGAGCACGACGACGGCGAGGCCGGCGAGCGAGAGCCAGTAGCGCCGCACGCGCCGGTCGATCGCCGTCGTCGGGTAGGTGATGCGCACCGCGCCGAGCAGCTCACCCGCGGGCGATGCGACCGGAACCGCGACATACAGCAAGTTCTCGTCGAGCGTGTCCGAGTGGCGGGTGCCGGACGCGACGTCGCCGTCCGCGAGCACTTGCGCGATCTCGGGACGCGTCGAGAAGTCGCGACCCGCAGCCGCGTCGGAATCGGCGACGCTCGTTCCTGCAGCATCCACCACCACCGCGCGGCCGCCGACTTCGGCGCGGTACTCGTCGGCCATCTGCTGCGCGGCCTCGGGCGGCGCGCCCGCGACGCGTCCCGAGAGCACGCGTGCGTCGCGTTCCACGTCGGCCGTGAGCTGGTCGATCTGGCTGTTCTCGTACGTGAGCGCGAGCGGGACTTCGAGCACCACCAAGACGAATGCCGTGATCGTCAGGTAGGAGAGCAGCAGCCGCCGCGTCATCGGTCGGGCTGCGGAACGACCAGCCGGAAGCCGACGCCCCGGACCGTCTCGATCCAACCCGCGTCACCGAGCTTCTTGCGCACGGCTGCGACGTGGACGTCGAGCGTCTTGGTCGGCCCGTACCAGTGCGGGTCCCAAACCTCGTCGAGGATCGTCTCGCGTCGGTACACCGCACCCGGGTCACCCGCGAGGAACGCGAGCAGATCGAACTCCTTCGGAGTCAGCCCGACCTCGTTGCCGTCGAGCGTGACGCGACGCGCGCGGTAGTCGATCTCGAGCCCGCCGATCGTCGCGACCGCGAGGGCGGGATCTGAACTCGGTTGCGTACGACGCGCGACCGCGCGGATCCGTGCGACGAGCTCACGAAACCCGAAGGGCTTCACGACGTAGTCGTCGGCGCCGAGTTCCAACAGCACGACGCGATCGATCTCGTCGCCGCGCGCGGTCACAACGATGATCGGGACACCCGAACGTGCCCGCAGGGCCCGGCAGAGGTCGGCGCCGTCGGCGTCAGGCAGGCCGAGATCGAGGAGCACGAACTCCGGCGGCGCGGCGTCCCAGTCGATCACGTCGAAAACGGCGGCTCCAGTCGCGGCGCGCGTCACGACGAACCCGTCACGGGCCAGGCCGGTGGTCAGCGGTTCGGCGATCGAGTCGTCGTCCTCGATGAGAAGAATGTGCATACGACTTGGGCGAATCTTTACCCGTCGCTGGCCGGGCGTTGCACCAGCCCTCCGTACGGTGGTCGCATGCAACGACGAGCCCTCATCACCGCCGCCGGCGCAGTTGGTCTCACATTGATCGCCGGCTCGGCAGCCGTGGCCGCGAACCTCGGCATCTTGAACCACGACGACGACGTCGACGTGGGCGACCTCTCGCCGGTGAGCGTCGAATCGACACCGGACAGCACGCCGACGACGACCGACGACTCGACACCGGACAGTACGCCGACAACGACCCAGGTCTCGACGCCCGACTCGACGCCGAACACGATCGATGACGACGACCAGGGCGAGGACGCCGACGATGACGCCGACGTGGACGCCAACCGCGGCCCGGGCAACGCCGACGACGACCAGGGCGCCGTGGACGACAACCGCGGTCCGGGCAACCGCGTCGACGATGACAACAGCGGCCCGGGGAGCGGCGACGACGGCCACGATGACAACAGCGGCCCTGGAAGCGGCGACGACGACTAGCCCATACACGCCATCTGCACGATTTCTCCACAGCCC
>JBEVDP010000094.1:0-8605 GCA_040513235.1 Acidimicrobiia bacterium
AACCGGATCGCCTTGGCGTTGCCCGTACGCGCCAGCCGGTCGATGACGGGCCCGCCGGGATAACCGAACCCCAAGAAGCGTGCGACCTTGTCGAAGGCCTCGCCGGCCGCGTCGTCGACGGTCTGGCCGACGATTCGGTAGCAGCCGTGATCCTCCATCGCGACCAGCAACGTGTGCCCGCCCGATGCGACGAGCGTCAGCAGCGGCGGCTCGAGCGTCGGATCCTCCAACAGCGCGGCGTACATGTGCGCTTCATGGTGGTTGACGCCGACGTACGGGATCCGTTGCGCCAGCGCCAACGCTTTCCCTGCGCTGACGCCGACGAGCAGCGCGCCGGCGAGGCCGGGCCCGTGCACGGCCGCAACAACGTCGATTTCCGAGAGTTGGGTGCCCGCTTCGATCAATGCCTGGGCGATCACGTCATCGATCAATTCCACATGGGCTCGGCTCGCGATCTCCGGCACGACACCACCGAAGCGGGCGTGCAGGTCGGCCTGGCTCGCGACGACCGACGAGCGCGTCGTGCGCCCGTCGTCGACGACCGCGGCCGCGGTCTCGTCGCACGACGTCTCGATGCCAAGGATCCGCGTTACCAACGCTTCGGCCGTTCGTAGACCGTCGTGCCGGGCACGCGACGCTCCAGCGCGTCGAGCAGGCGCGTGTACGCGAGCTCGTTCACTTCGTAGGCCCACATCACGAGCGCATCTTCGCCGGTGTCGGCGTAGTAGCCCTTCCGTACGCCGACCGGAACGAAGTTGAACCGGCGGTACATCTCTTGGGCGGGCTTGTTCGAAAGCCGGACTTCGAGCGTGAGCGCCGTTGCCTCGCGCGCGAGCGCCTCGCGTGAGAGCGCGAGCAGCAATCGCGTGCCGATGCCGTGGCGGTGCCAGGCGGGATCGACCGCGATCGTGGTGATGTGCCCGTCGGTCAACGACATCATCAAGCCCGCGTACCCGACGACCTCGCGACCGACGCGCGCAACCACGTAGACACGGCTCGTCCGCAGCGCGAGTTCGCTGACGAACAACGACTGCGACCACGGCCGCGGGTACACCTGCTTCTCGATCCGCAGCACCGCCCGCAGGTGTCGCCGGCGCATGGGGATGATCTGCACTTCGATCTCGTCGACCGCGGTCGGCTGTGTCCGCACCATCCCGTTACATCTTCCCTTCCCACGAGATCTCGGCGTCGCTCTGGCGCAGGTAGATCGGCCGGACCTCGTCGGCCGCGCAGAACTGTTCCCGCTCGAAGCGGGGGATCGCAAGCTCGACCAGCGCCGACAGACTCGGAGCGACGTGACCCGTACCGGCGAATTCGACCCGGTCGAGATGGCGGAACGCATCCGCGAACCGCACCGCGCCGTCGCCGCACAACAATGCATCCACGCCACGCGCTTCGAGCTCGCTCGCGAGGTCTTCGGGCGTTCCCAACTCGTACGCGGACTCGCGCTGCACACCGCCGGGGACCGGCCGGTAGATGGCGTAGTACACCTCATTGCGGCGCGCGTCTATGGCGGGCACGACGAGCGACCGCCCATGCCGTAGCGGGTACGCAAGCAGATCGAGGCTCGCAATCGGAATGAGCGGTACGCGCAGCGCGAGGGCCAAGGCACGCGCCGTCGTCACCCCAACTCGCAATCCGGTGAACATGCCTGGGCCGGTGCCGACCGCGATCGCCGACAGCTGGTCGAGCCGCACGGCGCACTCGTTCGCCAAGTACTCGATCGCGGGAACGAGCGCTTCGGCGTGACGCGGTCGCGAGTCGCCCGGGCCGCCAACTTCGACGCGACCCAGCACGCCGTGGTCCGACGCAAAGGCGGCGCCGACACGCCGGGTCGCGGTGTCGATCGCGAGAAGGAGCACTACGCGCTGCCTTCCGACAACCGGCGTTCGATCTCGGCATCGGCACCGTGCCACCGCGCGCCGAGGAGCTCCAACGCCACCGAGCGCTCGTCGTCCTCGGCGCCGGCCTCGAGCTTGACCACGACGCGATCGTTCGGCATCGCCTGCGCGACTGCGTCGCCCCACTCCACCAACGTGACACCCGCTCCGTCGACGAGTTCTTCGAACCCGAGGTCGTGCAGTTCCTGGATCCGATCGAGCCGGTACACGTCGACGTGGGCAACTGGGAGCCGGCCCTCGTACTGCTGCACGAGCGTGAACGACGGGCTCGTGACCGGGCCCTCGACACCGAGCCCCCGCGCGACGCCTTGCGCGAACGTCGTCTTTCCCGATCCGAGATCACCAACGAGCACGACGACGTCGCCCGCCTGCAGGTGCGGTGCGAGTCGTGCCGCCAGCGCGCGTGTCTCGTCGGCCGAGGCGGTGTGGAACTTCATCGGGCGGAGGTCAGCGCGCGCTTCACGTGCACGAAGTCGGAACGAACCTCCGCGAGCCGCTGCCCGCCCCCCCGCAGCACCGCGGCCGGATGCAGCGTCGGATACACCTCGGCTGTCACACCGGCACGGGTGAACGGGAAGGCCTGCCCGCGCAGCTGCGTGATTCCCGCCTTCGTAGCGAGCAGGAGCTTCGTCGCGAAGTTGCCGAGCGTCACGATCACTTTCGGCTCGACGAGCTCGAGCTGGCGATCGAGCCACGGCGCGCAGGCGTCGATCTCGTCGGGCTCGGGGTCGCGGTTTCCGGGCGGGCGGCACTTCACAACGTTGGCGATGTACACGTCGGCCCGGGTGAGGCCGATGCCCTCGATCAACTGGGTCAGCAGCTGGCCGCCGCGGCCGACGAACGGCTCGCCTTGCAGGTCTTCGTTCTGGCCCGGGCCCTCACCGACGAACATGAGGTCCGCATCCGGGTTCCCGACCCCGAAGACGACCTGCGTGCGCCCGGCCGCGAGCTTGCAGAGCGTGCAGTCGTGCGCAGCCGCGGCGACGTCGGCCAGCGCCGGGCCGGCCGCGAGCGCCGGATGCGCGCCGGCGGCAACGGGCTCATCGCTCGGCTCCCCGGCGGCGAAAAGGGACACGAGCGATGCTATCCCGCAGTTCGCGCGGTTCAGCAGGGGAGATCAGTCGGGTTCGACCGGATGCGGTGGCGTGTGCGGGTCGGGCCACTCGCCGCCGCCCTCTTCGCTCCCTCGGCCGACGTTTTGTTGCTGGATGACGACGGGCCCGTCGTCGGTGTCGATCGGTTCGCTCGTGTAGAGCGCGGCCTCAGGGTCATCCGGATCGAGCTCGTCAACCGGCGTCCCGTGGATCGTCGTGACCGGCACCTCGTGCGGGTGCTGCACGGCCGTGTGCGGGGGCGGTGGTGGTGGCGCGGGCGCCTTCTCGTGCGAGGGAACGCTCGGTTGCTCGCGCGTGAGGTCACGAACCTCCAAGCGTTCGACCGGCGTCTTGCCAGAGTCGAGCGGCTCGAAGGTCCAGTCGGGTTGCTTGTCGCGCTGGTGTTCGTCGAGATCGACAACGTCGTTGTCGATCTCGCTGATCGCGGCAACGAAGTACGGATCGGATCCGGGGCGCGCACCCGTGACGTGTTCGTGCAGATCGCGTCGGTACCGGTCGACAATGCTCCCAACAACGAGTTGTTGTTGCATCGCGAGATTGCAGCGCGCACTGTCAGCAACCGTGCGCAAGCGATCGTCGACGGCGCGGAGGTCATCCTCACGCGCGTCGGACCGCCGAATCCGGTCGAGGTGCTGCGCCAGCGCGAGCCCGTCCTGCTTGCACGGCGTGCACTGGCCGCAGGATTCGACCGAGAGGAATCGTGCGACACCATGCGCGACCGCCGTCATGTCGGTCGCATCGTCGAACACGATGAAGCCGGCCGCGCCGAGGCCGCTCCCGATCGCTTGCATCGCTTCGTACGTGAGCGCGACGTCGAACTGATCGACCGTCACAACGGGGTTGGCCACGCCCGAAACCGCCGCGGTGAGCCGGCGCCCGTCGCGCGCGCCGCCGCCGACGGCATCGATCACCGCACCGAGCGCGGTGCCCATCGGTACCTCTGCAACACCTGCTCGGCGCGTGCTGCCGCTCACGGTGCAGACGATCGTCCCGGGCGACTCGGGACTGCCGTACTCGCGGAACCAGTCGGGACCATTGGCGAGGATTCCGGGGACGTTGGCAAGCGTCTCGACGTTGTTCACCAACGTCGGCGGTGCGACCGTCTCGTGCGCGCTGGTGGCCAGAACGACGCGGGCCGGGTTGAGGCGTGTGTCCTCGCTGATCTCTTCCACCCCGTGCCGGTAGGGCGGCGCGATGCGCGGGAACGGCGGGCGACCGTCGATCGCCTCGAGCAAACCGGTTTCCTCGCCGTAGAGGTATTCCCGCGGACCCCGGAAGCAGATGACGTCGTGCACGTCCAACCATCCCGCTTCTCGCATCTCGCCGATGACGCGCTCGACGATCTCGGCTTCGCGTCCGAAGGCGTTCTTGATCGCGACGACGATGCGAGCGGCTCGGACGGTCGCGGCCGCGATGAGCGCGCCTTCGAGCACCGCATACGGGTTGCGCCGGAGGATCGCCCGGTCCTTGAACGACCCGGGCTCGCCTTCGGCGGCGTTGACGACGACCGTCGCGTCGAAGGTCGATGACTCATACGCGCACACCGCCTCCCACTTCCGGCCGGTGGGGAATCCTCCACCCCCGCGCCCGCGCAGGCCGGCCGCGAGCACGTGCTCGACCACCGCGTCTGCGCCGAGTTTCCGCGCAGCATCGAGCCCGCTGCCTCCGCCGGCCGATTCGTACTGGGCGAGCGTGGCGAACGGGTGCGCGGGTAGCACGCGCGCTGTTCGCTCGATCATTGCAGACGTTCTCCCCGGCACTGCCCGCGCCGAAACGGCTACGTGGACGAGACCGCAGCTCGGATCGCGTCGGCGACAATGTCGGATGTGACGACGCGAAGGCGGTCGAGGTCGACGTCGACAGCACCGGTCGCGCAGGCAAACGCAAGATCGCCGTCGTGGCGGGTGTGCGCAGGCCGCAGCGCGCGCGCGAGCCCATCGTGCGCACTTTGCGCGAGCAGGTTGCACGCGATCTTGTCGAGCACCCCATCCGTGACGACAACCACCAACGTCGTGTTCGCGCCTTCTTCGAACGGACGCGGCGTCGGGAATCCTGGCGCCTCCGGCGGTGCCGTCGATCCGGCCAGGATCTGGCCGTCGACGCCGATGACATCGCCGACCGCATTGACAACCGCGATCGCACACACGTGCGCGTCGTCGACGCGCCCGGCCGCGAGCCCGAGCCCGCCCGGCACCGCGTGTTCACGCCCGCGCCACTTCCCGATCGTCGCGCCACTCGCGGCGCCGACGCGTCCTGCCGTGAACGGTTCTTCGCGTGCGGCCAGCGCCGCGGCCGCGTACCCCTCCGTCGGCCCCGGACGAACACCCGCCTCGAGCAGGTCGTAGATCGCAGCGGTCGGCACGATCGGGACGACGCCACCGGCGGTCGGATACCCCTGCCCGCGCTCGGCCAGAAACCGCATGACGCCGTCGGCGCTCGCGAGCCCGAATGCGGATCCGCCGGTGAGTGCGATCGCGTCGACGCGCGCCACGACTCGCTCCGGCTCCAGGAGCGCGACCTCGCGGGTGGCCGGCGCACCACCGCGCACCTCGGCGCTGCCGACCGTCCCCTCAGGGAACAGCACGACGGTCACCCCGGTTCCTGGTCCGTTCCAATGACCAGCGCGAACGCCCGGCACCGAGAGCACGCTCACGAAACCTCGCGTGCGAAGTCGAGGATCAGTTGGTTGAGGAGTTCGGTACGTTCGAGCATGAGCATGTGCCCGCCGCCTTCGACGAGTTCGAGCCGGGCACCGGGAATGAGCCGCGCCATCTGCTCGGCGTACGCCGGCGGCGTGAGCACGTCGGCCGTGCCGCCGATCACGAGCGTCGGAATGTCGACGGACGGCAGCTCGCCGGTCAGGTCGAGCCCGATCAGAACACGCGGCGCGTCACGTCGCGTCTCAGCCGAGCACGCGAGCATCATCCGGCGCACCAGCTCCACGTGGCTCGGGTGGGCGTCCTTTCCGAAGCCGACGCGCGCCGCGAGCAGACCGAGGTTCGGTTGCTCCCACAGCTTGCCCGTGTCCGGCACCCACTTGAAGACGCGTTCCAACCGCGATTTCATCTGCGTGGATCGCGATCCGAAGCTCGTCTTGGCCAGCGTCGACAGCAGCACCATGCCGCGCACGCGTTCGGCCGCGAGTTCCGGATTGCGGATCACGAACGACTGGACGGCGACGCCACCCATCGAGTGCCCGACGAGAATGGCATCGCGCAAGTCGAGCCCCAGCAGAACGGTCTTCACGTCGTCGGCAAGGTTGTCGAGCGAATGCCCGGCTTCGCCGAGCACCGACTCGCCGTGGCCGCGATGGTCGTACGCGATCGCGCGGTAGCCCTCCTTTGGCAACAGCTCGAGCTGGTGGAACCACGTCCGTACTGAGAGCGTCACGCCGTGCGACAACATGATCGGCGGGCCCTCGCCGGACTCGACGACGTGGATCGTGCCGCGGTCGGGTGTGTCGAGGTGGCAGTCGACGTAGATCGGCGTGTCGAGCACGCGACTCGCGTCGGCATCGGGCGCGCGCCGGATGTTACGCGCCGCGAGTCGCTGGCTCGCCCACGCGGCGGCCGCGATCCCTGCTGCCGCACCGGCCGCGAACACCGCTCCCTTGGCGAGCGCGCGCGGATTCACAGGGTGTACGTCCGCGGCACGCGCGGTCCGATGCCGCACACGATCTCGTAGGGGATCGTGCCGGCCAACGCAGCCCATTCGTCGGCAGTGATCAATTCATCGCCCTGCCTGCCGAGCAAGACGACTTCGTCGCCGGGCTCGACCGGCACTTCGCCGACGTCGAGCATGAGCTGGTCCATCGTCACTGTCCCCGCCATCGGACAGCGCACCCCCCGCACCAGCGCGCTCCCGCCGGCGTGACCGAGAACCCGGGGGACCCCGTCGGCGTAACCGATCGGCACGGTGGCGATCCGCGTCTCGCGATCCGTCTCGTAACGCAAGCCGTACGAAATGCGCGTGCCCGGCGCAACCGTCTTCACGAACGTCACGCGCGCCTTGACCGCCAGCGCCGGTTGCAATGCGACGACACCGGCGAGCGCCGGAGCCGGGGCGACGCCGTAAATCCCGATGCCGGCGCGCACGAAGTCGTACCGCGCACCCGGCAGTATGAGCGCGCCCGCGGTGTTGCACGCATGCACGCGGCCGGGGTCGATTCCCGCCGCGCGCAACGCGTCGATCACCTCGGTGAAGCGCGCAAGCTGCTCGGCGGAGTAAGGGTCGTCGGGCTCGTCGGCGACTGCGAAGTGCGTGCACGTTCCGGCCAAATCGAGCTCGGGGTGGCTTGTGACTTGCACGGCGAGCTCGACCGCGTCTTCGGCGCGACAACCGACGCGGTGCATCCCGGTGTCGACTTTGAGATGGACACCCAGGGGGTGCGCGTCCGAGACGGCAACGGCCTTTGCGAGCGACTCGATGCCCTGCGGCGTGTAAACCACGGGGGTCAAGCCGTACTGCACGACAGCGTCGGCCGCCTCGGCGACGGGTTCGGACAGCACGAGCACAGGTGCATCGATGCCGGCCGCGCGCAACTGCACGCCTTCCTCGACGAGGGCGACGCCCAGCGCCGACGCGCCGGCTGTGAGCGCGGTGCGGCTGACCTCGAGCGCGCCGTGGCCGTAGCCGTCGGCTTTCACGACCGCGAGCACCTCGGCCGGCGCGACCTCGGCACGCAGCGCCGCGACGTTCGCCGCGATCGCGCCGAGGCTGACCTCGGCCCACACCGGCCTGTGCACCATCAGGTGGTCCGGGCGATGAACCGTACGATGTCGCCGCGCGCCACGATGCCAATAACGCGCCCATCGGTGTTCACGACCGGGAGGTGCGTGACGTCGCTCTCGTGCATACGCGTGGCGAGCTCTTCGAGGGTGTCGTCGGGCCCGATCGTCATCGGGTCGTCGTCCATCACCTCGCCGACCGTGGCGCCGGCAACCTTTTCCAGCTCCTCGTGCACGTGCTTCATCGATCCCGGCCACGGGATCGACACTCCGGGGATGCTGAGGAACGTCGGGACGTGGACCCTCGCCTCGGACACGATCAGATCACTGTCGCGGAACAGGCCGATCAAGCGGCCGTTCTCGTCGACCACCGGCATCGCGCCGACCGCGCGTTCGGCGAGCTTGTCGGCGGCAGCCGTCACCGGCTCGTCGGGCGCGAGCGTGGCGACGTTCGTCGTCATGACGTCGCGAACGAGAGTGTCCTGAGGCATTCATCCCTCCCGGGGATCGCGGCCGAGGCGCAACGCGTGAAGCGTAGGGTGCAGTGCCGCGACGAGGTCCATCGCGACAAGTTCGGGCCCGGTTCCGGCGACCGATGCGGCACACCCCTGCACGTAGGTCGCGGTGGTCGCCGCGACGAACGGATCCACGCCCTGAGCGAGGAGAGCCCCGATCACACCGGTCAAGACGTCGCCGGTCCCGGCCGTCGCCAGCGCCGGGGTACCGGTTGGGTTGACGGCCGCGGTGCCGTCCGGATGCGCGATCACGGTCCCGGGCCCTTTGAGCACGACGATGGTGCTCAGCCGCGCCGCGAGGTCGCGGGCGGCCGCGACCCGGTCGGCGCCGACAGGCCGGCCGGCAA
>JBEVDP010000095.1:0-3391 GCA_040513235.1 Acidimicrobiia bacterium
CGAGCATGGCATTCTCGAGGTCGAAGGGCCCGAAGATGCTGAACACGAGCGTTCCACTGGCCTTGGCGTTCCCCGCGACGTTGGGAACGCGGTCGCCGCTCCAGCCGTAGCTGTTACCCGCGGAGACAACCGCCAGGTGACTCGGATCGATCTGGAAGTCGTTCGGGGCCAAGTTCTCGAACAGAGCGTCGATGCTGAGTGTCTGGCCGTTGAAGGTCGCAGTGCCGAGGGTGATCGCGAACGCCCCGTAGCCGAAGCGCTTGTTCACGCTGACCGTCGCCGCTTGGCTCGAGGCCGGCGGCGCGTCACCACCCCGCGGTCCGCTCGAGGCGTCGCCGCGGCCGCCACCGTCGCCTTGGGCAATTGCGATGACGGCAACGAGTACGCCGAGCGCGGCTACCGCGATGATGACCGATCGCCGCCCCGGCTTCCTCCGCATCCGGGACGGCCGGGTGTCACGCGGAGACGGCGGCGCAGGACGAACCTCGGTCGCCGGATCGTCGGTGAGCGCGTCGCGGACGGCGGCGAAGGCGTCGTCGTAGTCCATCGCGGTGATGTCGGTGTGTTGCACTCCGGCGAGGCTGTACCGGAAGTCACCGGGGATCGCGGTGACGGCCATGAGCACGGGAACGATCCGCTTGTCTTCCTCCTCGGCAACGGTGAGCTCCCGTCGCACATTGTCCGAGTGCATGGAAGCAGGCGACACGAACAAGAGAAAGACGTCCGACTGCTCGATCGCGTCAATGATCTGCGTGCGCCACTCCTCACCACCACGGAGTGCGTCGACGTCGCACCAAACCTCGATGCCCGCCCGACCGAGGTCGCCGGCAAACCGGTCGACGAACGCACGATCAGAACGCGAATAGCTCAGGAAGACTCGCACGCCCGATGACCTGCTCTTTGAACACGATGCTCGCGCATGGTCGGCGCGTCCCGCAGCGTGTCAATCCTTATGTGCGGCACGCGAAGCGCGAGCGTAACACAACGGTCGTTCACGGCTGGCGCGGTCGCGAGCCATAGTCGCCGAACGGGTCGTCGCGTTCGCGCACGGCTTGGCGAAACCCGGCCTCGACCGAGCGGGCGACGAAGTCGAGGCCCTCTTGGGTGTGGCGCGCCACGCCGTCGAAGAGACACCCGAGCAAGCGGGACGTGTCCGGCGCGTACATTTGGCGCGCGGTGTCGTGCAACGCCCACTTCATCATCTGTAGTTGTTCGAGCGGCACGCGCGCGATGCGGCGAGCGAGATCCAGCGTGTGCTCGGCGAGCCGGTCGTCGGAGACGCACTCGAGCACCAGGCCGAGCTCGGCGGCGCGCGCGCCGGTGATCTCGTCGCCCGTGAACAAGAACCGCTTCGCGCGTTCGAGTCCGAGGCGCGCGATCCACACCCATGGCGCCTCGGGAATGCCCCACACCCGCAGGGGCGGATATCCAAAGCGCGCCGACTCGGCACACACGATCAGATCGGCGTGCAGCACGAGGTTGGTACCGCCCGCGATGCACCAGCCCTGAACCGCCGCAACCGTCGGCTTCGACAGCGTGTGCAGCTTCGCCCAAGTGGCGGCGTACCGGCCGATCATCTGGACGTCTGCGACGGAATCCCACACTCGTTCGCTCGCCGCCTCGGCGCCCGCCTGGCTCGCCGTTGCCCAGTCGAGCTGGTACCCGGCGCAGAACGCAGGACCCTCCGCTTGCAGGAGCACCGCGCTGACGCTGCGGTCGTACTCGGCCTCGTCGAGCGCCTCCGACAGCGCGTCGCGAAGCTCCGGGTTGATCGTGTTGTACTCGCGGGCGCGCGTCAGCGTCAGCACTCGCACGTGGTCGACAGTCTCACGTCGCAGCGGCTCGGTCATTCCGGCTCCCTTCTTCGGGTTCCTCATGCGACGACGGCTTCGGCTTCGATCTCCACGCGCCACCGAGAGTCGAGGAGCGACGACAGGACGACCATCGTCGCGCGAGTGTGTTTTGAGTTCGTCGACCCATTCCTTGGCTGTGACCGTGCGGTCGTGCATGAACACTCGCGCTCCGGCAGATTTCGGGACGCTGAGGCCCCGGGTTCAAATCCCGGCACCCCAACTACAAACGTCGTGGGCAGCGCACCTGTAGGCCACTACGCTCCCGCGCCCGAACCCGTTCCATGGCGCAACGAACGTGACGATGAGCCGACGCCGAGGAGGAGTCCTGATGCCGCACGCTGATGACGCCCCGTTCCAGTGCCTTCGATGCGGCAAGGCCGCGTTCATCGACTTCGACGGGTGCGCGTATCACGGCACGCCGGGCGCGCACGACTACGACGCCGACGCCGACGCCGGCCACGTCGCGCTTGAGCTCGACGCCGAGGAATAGCGCGCGCGCGCTACGCAAGGTGGACGCCGCAAACGTTGCACCCGCCCCACCAGTCGACGCAGTCGCCGCGTCGCTGGCATCTTCACGATGCTCGGCTTTCGGTCAGCTGGCTCTGAGTTGCACGTTGTCGAGCAATGCGCCTTGGTTGTTGCTGTCGTTCTCGCGGAACGAAAGGCGGTCGTTCCCCGTGCCGGTCACCGTGAAGGTGGCGGTCTGCCACGCCGGAGACGCCAGGCCCGCCCCGCTGCGGTTCACGGTGACGAGTTTGGTGCCGTTCCAGTACACGTCGAACTTGTTGCTCGGGTTCGAGACACCTGGCCGGGGCGAGTGCTGGAACGACAGCTGGTACGTCCGACCCGCGGTCGTCGCGACCACCTGCTCGATGCGATCCTTGCCGGTCGAGCTGTCGATCTCGATCATCGAGGTGCCCTCGGCGGCGGCCAGAGCCCCTGTTTGGTTTCGGAACACGTCGATGGGGCCGACCGTGTTGGCCCAGCCGGGCACGCTCGCGCCGACTCCTTCCTCGAACCCACCATTGGTCAGGATGTTCGTCGGGGCGGGTGGCGGCGGCGCTTGAGTCGTGGTCGTCGTGCTGGTCGGCGTCGTGGTGCTGGTCGACGTCGTGGTGCTGGTCGACGTCGTCGTGCTGGTCGACGTCGTCGTGCTGGTCGTCGTTGTGGTGGTGGGCGGCGCCGTTGTGCCGGCGACGTTGATCCTCACCATCATGGCTTCCGACGGCACGCCGGCGGCGTTGATCGCGAAGACCATGTAGTAGCCGGGAGGGGTCTCGTTGACGTTCGCCGGCAGGTTGGCGGTCAACGTGTCGCCGGAGCGCGTGAACGTCAGGTCGAGGAACCGCTGGTCCATGTCGTCAGAGTGGGTCACCGAGCCCGTCTTGACGAGCGACACCTTGGAGATGCCCGCCGCGTCCGGCGTTTGGATGCTCAATGTCTGGCCGGGGTCGGTGACAGCCGTGGCGCTCGTAATCGCCGGCCGCACGGCCGCCGTGCCGTCGGTGTTGAACAGGTAGGGCGGGTAGTAGACCTCG
>JBEVDP010000096.1:0-4032 GCA_040513235.1 Acidimicrobiia bacterium
CCCCCTCGTCCTTGTCGTCGGTGACGTCGCGGGCCACGGGATCGACGCCGCCAGCTTGATGGGGCGCGTCCGTAACGGGATCCGCGCCTACGCCGTGCAGGACGCCGATCCCGGGGCACTGTTGGAGCGCGCCGACGAGATGGTGCGCACGCTCGATCCCGACTCGATGGTTACCGCGGTCATCGGCTGCTACGACCCCGGCACGCGGTTGCTGCGGTGGTCACGTGCCGGCCATCCGCCGCCCTTGGCCTGCTACACCGACGGGCGTACCGAGTACCTCGAAGCCGTGAACGCAACACCGCTCGGGACCGTCGGGCGCAGATTCGAGACTGCCGAGATCGAACTGCCCGAGCGCGCACTCGTGGTCTTCTACACCGATGGGCTCATCGAGCGGCGCCAGCACTCGCTCGACGAAGGGCTCGAGTGGCTCGCGGGACGCGTGCGTGCATTGCGCCATCACGACGTCCAGCAGTTGTGCCGCACGCTGTCGGTCGAGACGTTCACGGAGAACCCGTCGGACGACGACCTCTGCATCTTGGTGCTGCGCACGTCATGAGCGAGCGTAAAGCCGGCCGGGCCCGAGCGGCCCGGCGCCGAAGGCGCCGAGAGCGGAAGTCGTGAGCATTCTTGCCATTGACATCGGCGGCACGAAACTCGCCGCGGCCGTCGTTGGCGACGACGGGACGATGTACGACCGGATGCAGGCACCGACTCCGGACGGCGACGACGCCGAGGCCTTGTTCGCCGCGCTCGTCGCGCTGCTCGAACGGATCGGCTTCGACGATGCGGTCGTAGTGGGTGTCGGGTGCGGCGGGCCCATGGAACGCGGGGGCGAGCACGTTTCGCCGCTGAACATCCCGGCGTGGCGCGGGTTTCCGTTGCGGGGACGCGTCGCCGAGTACACCGGGCTGCCGACGTTCGTCGACGGCGACGCCAAGGCCCTCGCACTCGGCGAAGGTTGGCTCGGCGCGGCGCGCGGCTGCGACAACTACCTCGGCATGGTTGTGTCGACCGGTGTAGGCGGCGGCATCGTGCTCGACGGTCGCCTGCTCGACGGAGCCACGGGCAACGCGGGCCACGTCGGGCACGTGATCGTGGAACCCGACGGGCACGAGTGCGGATGCGGTGCGCGTGGCTGCGTGGAGGCCGAAGCGTCCGGCACTGCCATCGAACGCATCACCGGTCGTCCGCCGGCCGAGGCACCGCCCGAGATCATCGTCCGATCGGGAACGCTTGTCGGCCGCGCGGTCGCATCAGTCGCGAACCTGTTGGACCTCGACCGCGCGGTCGTGGCCGGATCCGTCGCGCTCGGCTACGGCGAACCGTTCTTCGCCGCGGCCCAAGCCGAAGTCGATGCCCGCTGCCGCCTGTCGTACTCGCGCGGCACCCGAATCGTCCGCGGCGCCCTCGGCGCCGACGGCCCCCTCATCGGCGCCGCAGCTGTCGCGAGGCGACAAGGGCGCTCAGCGGCTAGCTGAACTTGAACGCGCCACCGGCGATGACGACGGTGCCATCCTGGTTCACGGTCTCGAAGATCGCTTCGCCGGGCGATTCGATCCACATCTTCACGGTGAGCGTGTCGCCGGGCGTCACGGGTCGCGAGAACCGCGCGTCCATACTCTTGAAGTTGTTGACGTCGGAGCCACACAACGTGTGCAACAATGCCCGACCCGTGACGCCGTACGTGCACAGTCCGTGGAGGATCGGCTTGTCGAAGCCCGCGAACTTCGCGATCTCCGGGTCCGAGTGCAACGGGTTGCGGTCGCCCGACAGGCGGTACAGCAGGGCCTGGTCGGCGCGGGTCGCATACGTCGTCTCGTGATCGGGTGCCCGTTCGGGCGCCTTCGGTGGGTCGGCGATCTCGGGTCCGCGGTTTTCTCCGAAACCACCTTCTCCGCGGATGAACGCCGCGAACCGTGTCGTGAACGCGGGCTTCCCGCTGTCGACGTATGTTGACTCGGTCTCCATACGGATGACCGCGGCCTTGCCCTTGTCGTAGATGCCGACGATGGTCGTGATCGCCTCGACCTCGCCGTCGGGCGGGATCGGGCCGTGCAACGTGACGCCCTGCTCGCCGTGCAAGAGCATGCGGAAGTCGAAATCGCCCCAACTCGGCAGACCTGGGCCCCCGCCCATCGCGATTGTCACCGGCATCGTCGGGAGCACCGCTTGCTTCACGCTCTGCGAGTTTTCGGTCGTGAACTCGAGTTCGAAGCCGGTCGGATCGGTCTGACCCGCGCCGACGCCGAGCGCGTACAGCAGTGCATCCTTCGATGTCCACGAGTGGCGCCCCGGGTCGGAAACCGCGCCAACCGCGTCCAGGTTCATCGGCATATCGAGTCGCTCCTTCTCTTCCGCTCAGAGGGCCGCTCGGGCCTAGGAAAACATCGTCGAGTTCGGCTCCGCCTGGCCCACGAGATCGGGGATGACCTTGGTGAGTTGCGACGGCTCCCACCGCATCTTGTCGTTGTTCGCCGTCGGCCCGCGCCGCCAGCCTTCGGCCACCGACACGCGGTCGCCGTCGACGAGGAACACTCGACCGGTCACATCGGTGTTCTCGTTCGAACCGAGCCACACCACAACCGGCGAAATATTCGCCGGGTCGAGTGCGTCGAACGTCACGCCTTCGGGCGCGGGCCCCATGCCGATGTTCTCCGTCATGCGTGTGCGCGCCACGGGTGCGATCGCGTTCGCGAGCACGCCGTACCGTCCGAGCTCGAGACCGCAAATGATCGTGAACGACGCGATGCCGGCTTTGGCGGCGCCGTAGTTGGTCTGCCCCGCGTTGCCGAAAATCCCGGACGGCGACGACGTGTTCACGATGCGGCCGGCGACCGGGTTGCCGGCCTTCGACTGGTCGCGCCAGTACGCGGCGGCGTGACGCGTCGGGCTGTAGGTGCCCTTCAAGTGCACGGCGATCACCGCGTCCCACTCCGACTCTTCCATGTTCGCGAGCATGCGGTCGCGCAGGATGCCCGCGTTGTTGACGACAGTGTCGAGGCGACCGAACGTGTCGATCGCGCGCTGGACCATGCGGCCCGCGCCCGCGTAGTCGGCGACGTTCTCGCCGTCGGCGACGGCCTCGCCGCCCATCGCCTTGATCTCCTCCACCACTTCCATCGCTGGGCTGGCGTCGCCGCCCTCGCCGCGCATGTCGCCACCGAGGTCGTTGACGACGACCTTGGCGCCCTCGGCCGCATACGCGAGCGCGTGCTCGCGGCCGATACCGCGCCCCGCGCCCGTGATGATGACCACCCGGCCGTCGCAGATACCCATTGTCGTGTCCTTCTAGGAGTTCCGGAGCTGCTCGCGCAGCTGGTGCTTGTAGAGCTTGCCGTTGTCGTGCCGGGGCAACGCCTCGACGAAAACGACCTGGCGGGGACACTTGTAATGCGCGATCCGCTCCCGGCACCACTCGACCATCTCGGCCGCGAGCTCCTCCGACGGCTCGATCCCGGCCCGGGGCTCGACCGCGGCGACCACGATCTCACCCCAGTCGTCGTCGGGAACGCCGACGACGCCCACGTCGCCGACTGCCGAGTGGCCGATCAAGACGGCTTCGACCTCCGCCGGGTAGACGTTCACGCCCCCGCTGATGATCAAATGCGCACTGCGGTCGGTGAGAAAGAGATAACCGTCGTCGTCGATGTAGCCGACGTCGCCGAGCGTGAAGTAGTCGCCGTCGTACGCGCCCGCGGTCTTCTCGGGGGCCTTGAAGTACTCGAAGCGGCCCGGCGGCGCCTTCAGGAACACGGTGCCGATCTCGTCCGGGGCGGCCGGCTCACCGTTCTCGGCCACGATCCGAACGTGGTCGGGCGGATTGACCTTGCCGACCGTACCCGGCTTCTTCAGCCACTCCTCGGAACCGACTGCCGTCCCTGCCCCTTCCGTGGCCGCGTAATACTCGTTGACGATCGGGCCGACCCACTCGATGAGGCGCTGCTTCACCTGCACCGGACACGGCGCCGCGCCGTGGAGGATGTAGGTGAGTGAGGAGACGTCGTACTGCGCCTTCACGTCGTCGGGCAGCGC
>JBEVDP010000097.1:0-12951 GCA_040513235.1 Acidimicrobiia bacterium
ACGCCGCCGCCGCGGCCGCGACCGGCGCGCTCACGTCGCCCTGCACGCGGGCGACAACGAGCGCGCGCGGGTCGACGGCGCTGTCGTCGAGTAACGGAACCGGCGCGACGCCGGCATCCAATCCGTCGGGACCCGCGATGATCCCGAGCGTCAGGGCGAGGTCGTCGACCGCCGCCGCGATCGGGCCAATGACGGTCCGTCCGTCGGAGATCGCGGCGGCGCGCGGGACGTGACCAGTCAGTGGCACCCGACCGAAGCTGGGTTTGAGGCCGGGAACGCCGCACCACGCCGCGGGCAAACGGATACTGCCGCCGGAATCGCTTCCCAGCGCGAGTGGGGTGACGCCGGCAGCAACGAGTGCTGCCGCACCCGACGACGAGCCACCCGGCGCGCGCGTCGGGTCGTACGGGTTCCGCGTCGGACCGTGCACCGCGTTGTCGGCATGCGCAGCCGAGATCGCTATCACGACCGCGCCGGCGGCTCGCAGCCGCGCGACTGCGGTGGCATCGCGGTCCGGCCGTCGATCACGGTCGACCGGGTGACCCCCTACCGGCCAACCGGCTACGTCGATCCAGTCTTTCACCGTGATCGGCACACCTTCCAGGGCACGCGCGGCTCCCGCGGCGAGGCGCGCGTCGCTTTCGCGAGCGGCGGCGAGGGAACGTTCGGGTGCGAGTGCGGCGACGCCCCCGAACGCGGCACGGTGCGCTTCGGCCCCGTCGATCGCCGCGCGCGCAACCTCCACGGCGCTGACGTCTCCGGCGCGCAGCGCGGCCGCGAGTTGTGTGGTCGACGCGGGCATTTCGCGCGATGCTGCCACGCGTTCGCCGGGTTCCGCCCAAGCTGAACGAGCTGCCGAATCGAGGGGTTCATGCCGCAAGACGTGCCGTACGAAGGAATCATCGGCCGAACCCTCGACGACTCGACGCCGTGGTGGCCACCGTTGCCCTCCGCACCGGATGGCACGCCGAACGTCGTGATGGTGCTGCTCGACGACGTCGGTTACGCGCAATTCGGTTGCTACGGCTCCGACATCGCGACGCCGACGTTCGACCGACTGGCCCGCGACGGGCTTCGGTACAGCAATTTCCACACGACCGCCCTGTGTTCGCCGACACGCGCGTGCCTTCTGACAGGCCGCAACCACCACAGCAACGGCATGGGCCGCATCGTCGAGTTCGCGCAGGGCTTCCCGGGCTACGACGCGACGATTCCGAAGGCCAACGGCATGCTCTCGGAAGTGCTACGCGAAGCGGGTTACGCAAACTTCGCGGTCGGGAAGTGGCACTTGACGCCGGCGCCGGAGATGACGACGGGCGCGTCGAAGCAACGGTGGCCGCTCGGCCGCGGCTTCGATCGTTTCTATGGCTTCATGGCGGGCGAGACCGACCAGTACCACCCGGATCTCGTGCACGACAACCACCAGGTCGATCCGCCAGGCACGCCGGAGACGGGCTACCACCTCACCGAGGACCTCGCCGACCACGCGATCGCGTATATCGACGATCTGCGCGCAGCCGCGCCCGACAGGCCGTTCTTCCTCTACTTCACGCCCGGTGCTTGCCACGCGCCGCACCAAGCACCGCGCGAGTACATCGAGAAGTACCGCGGTCGCTTCGACCACGGATGGGATCGATGGCGCGACGAAGTCTTCGCGCGGCAGGTCGCGTCGGGTCTCCTGCCCGAAGGCACGCACTGTTCGGAGCGGCCGCACTGGATCCAGGCCTGGGACTCGCTCGGCACCGACGAGCAACGGCTGTACGCCCGCATGATGGAGGTATATGCCGGGTTCCTCGAGCACACCGACGCGCAGGTCGGCCGTGTCGTCGACCACCTCGAACGCCTCGGTGAGCTCGACAACACAATCGTGTTGGTGATGAGCGACAACGGTGCCAGCGCGGAAGGCGGACCGCGCGGCTCGTTCAACGAGATGTACTTCTTCAACTTCGAGCCGGAAAATTTGGAGGAGAACCTCGCCCACATCGACGACCTCGGCGGTCCCCACGCGCACAATCACTACGCCTGGGGCTGGGCGTGGGCCGGCAACTCCCCGTTCAAGCGGTGGAAACGCGAGACCCACGAGGGCGGCATCGCCGATCCTTTGATCGTGCACTGGCCCGCCCGCCTCGGCCGGCTCGGTGAAACCCGCCACCAGTACGTGCACTGCACGGACGTGATGCCGACGCTGCTCGATGTCATCGGACTGGCGCCGCCCGAGTCGTTGAACGGCGTCGCGCAGAGACGGATCGAGGGTGCGAGCTTCGCGCCGAGTTTCGCGACGATGGACGCGCCGAGTGCGCATACGACGCAGTACTACGAGATGCTCGGCTCGCGCGCGATCTATCACGAAGGCTGGAAGGCCGTCGTATTCCACCCTTTCCGCGGCGCGGGCTACGACGGCAGCGATCCGCATGCGCCCTTCGACGACGACAAGTGGGAGCTGTATCACGTCGCGCAGGATCCGTCGGAGACGAATGATCTGGCGGCCGTACAGCCCGACAAGTTGGCGGAACTCGTCGAGCTGTGGTGGTCGGAAGCCGCGCGCTACGGGGTGCTGCCGCTCAACAACCAGCCGGGGAAGGGACTCGACCGGAGATCGCGGCGCGAGCGGTACGTGTTGCGCCCCGGAGTCGGTGCAATGCCCGAATCGGTGGCGCCGAACCTGCGCAACCGGCGCTGGACGATCACCGCCGATCTCGACATCCCCGGAGGTGGAGCAGAAGGAGTCCTGGTCGCGCACGGCAGCGCCGCGGGCGGGTACGCGCTGTACCTGCATGACGGGCACGCGCACTTCGGCTATAGCTTTCTCGGGGCGCGCATCACGATCGTGAGCGCGCAGGCGCGGCTGCCCACCGGGTCGGTGCAACTCCGCGTCGAGTTCACACCGACCGGGAATCATCAAGGTGACGTCGCGCTGTTCTACGACGGCGCGCCCGCCGGCGGCGGACACCTCGACCGCACTGTCCCGGTCACCTTCGGCGTCGCGCCGTTCAGCGTCGGCTACCAGCGCAGTTCTCCGATCTTGCCCGATCTCGTGGGTCGCGCCGCGATCACACCGGACGTTGTGCGCGAGATCGTGATCGAGACCGAAGGCCGCGCGTACCGCGATCCGGCCGCCGAGCAGCGCGCGGCATTGGCCACGCAGTGATCCGGGTAGAGAGGGCCAATGGCCACTCCCACTGAACCGACTGAACCGACTGTCCGTATCGTCGACAATCCCGGCGCGGCGCGGTACGAGATCTACTGCGACGACCAGCGCGCAGGTTGTGTGACGTACCGTCGCGACGCCGACAAGATCGTCTTTCTCCACACCGAGATCGACGACCGGTTCGAGGGCCACGGCCTCGGAAGTCGGTTGGCGGCCGCGGTGCTGGAGGAGGCGCGTGCCCAGCACCGTCGGGTCGTTGCCCAGTGCCCCTTCATCGCGCGGTACATCGAGGAGCACCCCGAGTACGCCGATCTCACGCGCAAGGCGAGCTAGCGGGAGGATTGCCTCGCAAGCATTCAGGGCGGCACTCTGCATGGGGAGTTCGGCTGCGACGGCGCCGCGCGTGCGGTCACGTGCGCCGTCTGGCCGAAGCAGGGCACGCGAAGTTCGACTCGCGCGAAGATGCTGGCCGTGCCGAATCCCGAGGCCGAGGAATTCACGATCGTCGATCCCGACGGCTGGAAGGTCGTCGCGTACCGTTGGGTCCCGGAACACGAGCCGCGTGCGGCGCTTCACATCCTCCACGGGCTCGGGGAACACGCGATGCGGTACGACGCGACCGCGCGGCACCTCGTCGTGGCCGGGTTCGTGGTGTACGCCGACGACCACCGCGGTCACGGACAATCCGGTCTACGCAACGACGGGCTCGGCCGCTTCGGGCCCCGAGGCATGGCCGGCATCGTCGACGCCGCGCACGCGGTCACCAGCCGGATGATCGACGACTACCCGGGCACCCCGGTCTTCGCGCTCGGCCACAGCTGGGGTTCGTTCATCCTCACGCAGTACATCCGTCGCTACGGATACGAGCTCGTGGGCGCGATCCTCACCGGCACCACCTACCTCGGCGGCGACGGTGAGGTGGCAACGAACTTCAACTCGCGATTCGAGCCCGCGCGGACGTCATACGACTGGCTGTCGCGCGATCCCGACGAGGTCGACGCCTACATCGCCGACCCACTTTGTGGCTTCGAAGCCGTCGTCGGTGCAAGCGGCGAGATGCCTCCCCTCATCGGCGACGAGAGCGGGCGGATCCCGAAGGACCTCCCGGTCGCGATCTTCAACGGCGGCGACGACCCGATCGGCGGCGCGGTCGGCGGCGCCCGGTTGGTCGCGTTCCTGCGCGACCAGGGGCTCGCGGACGTGACGCTCCGCGTTTACGACGGCGCGCGCCACGAGCTGTTCAACGAGACGAACCGAGATGAAGTCCGCGCCGACATGATCGCGTGGATCGACGCGCACATTCCGTCCGTACCGTGACCGACCTCGCACACGCGGACGCGACCGCGCAGGCCGAGCTGGTTGCGTCCGGCGCGGCGTCTCCGACGGAGCTCGTCGACGCCGCCATTGAGCGCGTCGCGCGCGTCAACCCTCAGCTCAACGCGGTGATCCACGATCGCTCCGAACGCGCGCACGACGAGGCTGGACAGGCCGCGTCCGGTCCCTTCCGCGGAGTCCCGTTCCTCGTGAAGGACGCGGTTTGCCACACCGCGGGCGACCCATACCACTGCGGCATGCGCGCGCTGAAAGATGCGGGCTGGACCGCGCCCGACGACACCTGGCTCGCGGCACGCTTTCGCGCAGCCGGATTCGTGTTCGTCGGCAAGACCAATACGCCCGAGCTCGCGAGCAGCTGTACGACCGAGCCGCTCGCGTATGGCGCGACGCGCAACCCGTGGGATCTGGATCGCAGTACCGGCGGTTCGAGCGGAGGTTCCGCGGCCGCGGTCGCCGCGGGCATCGTTCCCGTCGCGCACGGGAACGACATGGGCGGCTCGATCCGCTTCCCCGCGTCGATGTGCGGCATCGTCGGTTTGAAGCCCACTCGCGCGCGCACGACCCTTGGCCCGCACCTCGCCGAATACTGGGGGCCACTCACGCACGAGTTCGTGTTGACACGCACGCTGCGCGACACGGCCGGGGTTCTCGACGCCGTATGCGGGCCCGGCCCGGGCGATCCCTATACGGCGCCGCCACCGACGCGGCCCTATGTCCGCGAGGTCGGCGCCGATCCGGGCCGGCTGCGCATCGGGTTCCGCAGCACCCGACGTGACGGGCTGCCTTCGCACCCGGACTGTGTCGCCGCGGTCGCGGCGACGGCGCGGGTCCTGGCGGATCTCGGGCATGACGTCGACGAAGAAGCGCTCCCGGCCTTGGACGTGCCCATCGACCACGCGTTCGGGACGATCATGGGCGTCGCCATCGCCCGCGACGTGGCGCGCTGGTCGAAAGTGCTCGGGCGCGACATCGTCCCGACGCTCGAGCCGATGAACGCGCTCATCGCGCAAGCGGGCGACACGGTCTCGGCGGCGCAGTATGTCGACGCGCTCGACGATTTGCAGCGCTGGAGCCGGGCTGTCAGCGCGTGGTGGGACACCGCCGACATCCTGTTGCTTCCCGTCAGCCCCGAGCCGCCCGTGCTGCTCGGCCGGCTCGCGCCGGAGCAGTCACTCGATGCACTCGCCGAGATGGGCGCGCTCGTGTCGTTCACCTCACCGTTCGACCTCACCGGCCAGCCCGCGATCTCGCTCCCGCTGCATTGGAACGACGACGGGCTGCCGATTGGTGTGCAACTGGTTGCGCCCTATGGCCGCGAGGATCTCTTGCTGCGCGTCGGCGCCCAGCTCGAAGTCGCGCGCCCGTGGACCGATCGCCGGCCACCGGTACACGCGGCGAACCCGGTCAGCTGACGATCGACGCCAGCGCCCAGATCGCGACGAACAGGCCCAGCACCATGTAGGTAACCGTGCGCGCCACGGGCGCTTGGGTGAGATCGTGCTGCTCATCTGTGCGCTTGTTCCCTTGCACGGGGCTTCCCGGTCGGGTCTCGGCCACCGTCTTGGCGGCCGCCGCGTCGGCGTCGGTCCGGCGGCGTACCAACGCAAACGCGTTGGCGAGGAACAGCGCGGCGCCGAGCGCGAGCACCAGCTCCTTCAGCACCTGGTCGTACGGAATCATGCTGCCGCGAGGCTAGCCCTGGGCTTCGACGGGAGCGGCGTCGGCCGCAGCCGTCGCCTGCAGCTCTTCGAGCAGCACCTCCATGTCGGAGCGGGCGGGGTCGCCCAACGGTCGCGTCACACAGCAGGGGTTACGCTCGCCCGATGCGGCTGCTCGTGGCGCGCTGCTCGGTCGATTACCAGGGGCGGCTCGGCGCCCGGCTCGCGCCCGCAATCAGGTTGATCCTGTTCAAGGCCGACGGATCGATCGCAGTGCACTCCGACGCCAAGGCGTACAAGCCACTGAACTGGATGAACCCGCCGTGCACCATCTCCGAGGCCGACGGTGTCATCACGGCCCGCACACCGAAAGGCGAGGTACTGCGGATCGAAGTCGACGAAGTCCTCCACGATTCGTCGGTCGCGCTCGGCGCCGATCCCGGCCTGGAAAAGGAAGGCGTCGAGGCCGAACTCCAGGCGCTGCTCGCGGCGAGCGTCGGTGCCCTCGGCGACGGCCTGACCTTGATCAGCCGGGAGTATCCCACCGACATCGGACCCGTCGATTTGCTCTGCAGCGACGCGGCGGGGCGCACGATCGTCGTCGAGGTGAAGCGGGTGGGCGAGATCGCGGGAGTCGAGCAGCTGTTGCGCTACCAGGAACGGCTCGATCGCGATGCGCGGTTCGCGCCGACCGTCGGGCTCTTCGTCGCGCAGCAGATCAAGCCGCAGGCCAAGGTGTTCGCCGAGAGCAAAGGCGTGACCTGCATCGAAGTCGACATGGATCTCCTCCGCGACGGCGCCGAATCCCGACTGACGCTCTTCTGAGGCTACGGCGGACATCATGAGAGCCGCTCTCCTTTTGCGCTGCGAGGATCGCCCGGGCATCGTCGCGGCCGTCGGCGGGTTCGTTGCGGACGCCGCCGGCAACATCGTCGAGGCCGACCAGCATTCCGACCCCGCGGCGGGGCTCTTCCTGCAACGCGTCGAGTTCGACGTCGAAAACGGGCTCGCCGATCTTCGCCGCGCGTTCGAACCGATCGCGGCGCGCTACGCAATGAATTGGCAGGTCCACGACCTCGCGACGCGGGCGCGCATCGCGGTGCTGGTGTCGCGCCAGGGCCACTGCCTCGCCGACCTGCTTGTGCGCAATCAACTCGGGGAGCTCCACGGCGACATCGCGCTCGTCGCGTCGAATCACGACACGCACGCCGAGTTGGTGGAGCGGTTCGGGCTCGTCTTCCGTCACGTTCCCGTCGGCGACGACCGCGCCACGCAGGAGCAAGAACTCGCGCTGACGATCGATGGCGCCGCTCCCAATGTCGTCGTGTTGGCTCGGTACATGCGCGTCCTCCCGCCGTGGCTGGTGGAGCGGTGGCACAACCGCATGATCAACATCCACCACTCGTTCCTGCCGTCGTTCGCAGGTGCGCGGCCATACCTCCAGGCGCACGAACGCGGCGTCAAGGTGATCGGTGCGACCGCGCACTACGTGACGCCGGAACTCGACGAAGGACCGATCATCGCCCAGCAGGTGCTACCGGTCTCGCACCGCGACGACCCCGCGCGGCTCGAACGGCGGGGTCGCGATCTCGAAGCGGTCGTGCTCGCCGAGGCGCTGCGGCTCCATCTCGAGCACCGCGTGATGGTGTACGGCCGTCGCACCGCAGTCTTCGACTGACGTCAGCGAAACGCGATCAGCGCGACGAGGCCGACGAGTACGACGATCGACGACATGAGCCGCCGGCGACCGAGCGGCTCGTGCAGCACGAGCCATCCCATCAGCGCGCCGATCACGACTGACGACTCGCGCAGTGTCGCGACGTACCCGACGGGTGCGTGCCGCACGGCGACCATCACGAGCGAGTACGCGACGGTGAGGCAGAAGCCGGCACCGACATAGGTGCGCCAGTTCGCGGGCACGCTGGCCACGAGCGCGGGTCCGCGACCGCGCGCGAGCGCGGTGATCGACACCGTCACACCGCTGCACAGCACGAGGGCACAGCCGTAGGCAAAGCCGTTGCCCGACCGACGGGCGCCGGCGGTGTCAATGACTGTGTACGCGCCGATCATGACGGCGGTCAGCAGGGCGAAGCCCAGCTCCGCGCCGGGTGCGCCCGGTCGCACGAGGGACGCCAATCCGCCGGCAACGACGAGCAGCGCGATCCACGCGCCGAGCGGAAGAGCATCGTCGGCCAACAACCACGCACCGAGCACAGCGGCCACGAGCGCTCCGCCACCGCGCGCGAGTGGGTACGCGAGCGAGAAGTCGCCGTGCGTGTAGGCCGCGACGAGCGCATACACATACACGACATGCACGAGCGCCGACGCGCCGAGGTACGGCCACGCATCCCGTTCGGGGAAACCGGCCACGATCAGCACCGGAAGGAACAGCAACGCGCCGGCGATCCACTGACCCCACGCTGCTAGCTCGCGATCGGCGCTCGCCTTGACGACGAGGTTCCACGTCGCATGCAGTCCCGCCGATGCGAGCGCGAGAAGCGTGGCAAACAGCACAGCGTTCGACGCTACCCTCCGCACTCATGCCTTCGAGCAGCCGCCAACGGCTCGCGATCCGCATCGGAATCGCATTGCTCGTCGTCGCGCTCGCCGTCGCACTTGTCGCTTTGGCACGCGACGGCAACTCGGATCCTCGTGATGATTCGCCGGAGGCGGGGTTCGCGCGCGCGATGGCCGACCACCACGCGCAAGCGGTGACGATGGGCGACATCATCCGCGATCGCACCCAGGATCCCGTGCTGAAGACGACCGCAACCGACATCGTCCTCACCCAGCAATCGCAGATCGGTCGGATGCAAGGCTGGCTCGACGTGTGGGGCCTGCCGCTCACGTCCACGGATCCACCGATGGCTTGGATGGGCCACGAGGGCCCGATGCCCGGGATGGCGACACGCGCCGAGATCAACTCGCTCTCGACGTTGCCCGTCGCGGTCGCGGAGGTCGAGTTCCTACGACTGACGATCGCGCACCACGAAGGCGGCATCGCGATGGCGGAAGCAATTCTCGAACGCACCGACCGCGAAGAGGTCGTCGACCTCGCGACCGCGATCGCGGAAAGCCAGCGCGCCGAGATCATCCAGATGGAACAACTCCTCGCCGACCGCGGCGCCACGACCTGATGCGTCACTCAGCCGTACTGGTTACGGCTGAGTGACGCATGGGCGTTTTGGCCGTCACACGGGGTAGGTGTCTATCTCGGTGGCTTTGACAGCGACCCACACGGGTGTTCCTGATTCGAGATCGAGCGCACTCGCGGCGGCGCTCGTCACCTCCGCGATGATCGGTGGCGCGCCCACGAGCCGGACTCTGACGCGGTCGTCGCGCAGGTCGAGGCCCGCGGGGGTTGCTTGCCACGTGTTGCGCGGGCTGCCGTCGGGGCGGGTGCGGTACAGCGCCACGGCTGCGGGGCGCACGAGCACCCACACCGCGCCGTGCGCGGGTTCGGCGAGCGTCAGCGACCCGCCCGCGTCCAGGTCGACCGTGGCGCCGTCGGCCTCCCCCCGCAGCAGGTTCACGCCGACGAGCTCGGCGACGTAGCGCGAGCGCGGTTCGGCCGCGATCTCGGGGATCGTGCCCTGTTGCACGACGCGGCCGGCCTCGAGCACGACGACGCGGTCGGCCAGCGCGAACGCATCGACCGGGTCGTGGGTCACGAGAACGCGCAGGCCGGTGAACGCGGCCAGGTGCTCGCGCAAGTCGTGCCGCATCTCGACGCGAGTTCCCGCGTCGAGCGCGGGCAGCGGTTCGTCGAGCAGCAGGAGCCGAGGCTCGGCAGCCAGCGCGCGCGCGAGGGCAACTCGCTGGGCCTGACCTCCCGACAACGCGGCGGGGCGCGCGCTCGCGTGCGATCCGAGGCCCATGCGGTCGAGCCACGCGCCGGCAGCCTTGCGCGCCGCGCCCTTGCTCATCCCTGATCTGCGCATACCGAACGCGACATTGTCGAGCGCGCTGAGGTGAGGAAAGAGCAGGTAGTCCTGGAACATGACGCTGACGCGCCGCTGCTCGGGAACGACCCACGCACCCGTCGCGGGGTCGTCGAGTGTTTCCCCGTCGAGGTCGATGCGGCCGGTGTCGACCGGCAACAGCCCGGCCAGACAGCGCAGCGCGGTGGTCTTGCCCGATCCGTTCGGGCCGAGCAGCGCGACGGTCTCGCCGGCAGCGACGTCGAGGTCGAGGGCGAGGTCGAGCAGACCGAGGCGCACGCCGACTTCGGCGTGCAAACCAGTGTCCGTCACGAGAACCCTCCGAGCCAGCGGTCGCGCAACGACACCAGCACGACGACCGAGATGGCGAGCAGCACCAGGCTCAACGCGACCGCAGCGTCGGTGTCACGTTCGAGCGCGAGGTACGCCGCGAGCGGGATCGTCTGGGTCTTGCCGGGGAAGCTGCCCGCAAAGGTGATCGTCGCACCGAATTCGCCGAGCGCGCGCGCCCAGCAGAGCACTGCTCCTGCGATCAACGATGGTCGTATGGCCGGCAAGGTGACGTAGCGGAACGTGTCCCACCTGTTCGCGTTGAGCGTGCGCGCCGCGTCTTCGAGCCGGCGGTCCATCGTTCGCAGAGCGGCCTCGACGGTGATCACGAAGAACGGCATCGCGACGAATGTCGCAGCCACGACCGCGCCCGCGGTCGTGAATGGGAGCCGGATCCCGAACCAGTCGTAGAGGTACTGGCCGACAAGGCCGCGGCGGCCGAACGCGAACAGCAGCGCGATGCCGCCGACGACCGGCGGGAACACGATCGGCAAAAGGACCGAGGCGCGGAGCAGCCCGCGGCCGGGAAAGCTGACGCGTGCGAGGAGCCAGGCGAGCGGCAGGCCAAGCACGACCGACAGTGCGGTTGCGGAAACGGAGCACACGACCGAGAGCCGCAACGCGGTGCGGATCTCGGGCGTGTTCAGTTCGTCCCACAGGCTGCTCCAAGGGGCCCGCCATAGCAGTCCCGCGAAGGGAAGCAGGAACAACGCAGCCGCGACCGCGCCGAGCGCAACCGCGATGGGCGCCGGCCGTTCTCCGGTTCGATTGGGACGCCTCGAATGGCGAGGGCGGACTGTCGTCTCCGGCACGACCTCAGGGTGCCAGGAAACCGGCTGCGGCCAGCGCATCCAACGCCTCGGCGGTCTGGAGGAACTCGACCCAGGCCGCACCGCCCTCGGGATTGCTGCCGAGGTTGAGCACGGCGACCGGGTATGTCGCGACGACGTTCTGCTCCGGCGGGATCACCACACCGTCGACCTCGGCATCGCGCGCGAGCACGTCGGTCGTGTAGGCGATCCCCGCGTCGGCTTCACCGAGCGCGACCTTCTCCACCACCGCGCGGACGTTCTGCTCCTGGCTCGCAGCGGGCGGCGTGAGCCCGGCCTTCTCGAACGCCTGCGCCGCGTAGTTCCCACACGGAACCTCGGGTGCGCACAGCGCGACGGTGAGGGATCCCTCGCTCAGGTCGGCGAGCCCCGTGACGCCCATCGGGTTGCCTTCGGCCACGACGATCTGCAGCTCGTTCTCCACGAAGACGACCGGCTCGCCTTCGACGGCTCCGGCCTCGACCGCCTTGGTCATGTTGTTCTCGTCGGCCGACGCGAACACATCGGCGGGCGCGCCTTCCTCGATCTGCGTCGCGAGCTCCGACGACGCCGCGAAGTTGAACGTGACCGTGGCATCGGGGTTGGCGGCCATGAAGTTCTCACCGAGCTCCGTGAACACGTCGGTGAGTGATGCCGCCGCGAACACGACGATCTCACCGGTGACCGCGGGTTCGGGGGCAACGGTGGTGGTTTCCGCGACCGTGGTCGTCGCATCAGCGGATGCGGCGTCATCATCGTCGTCGTCGCCTCCACAGCCCGCCGCCACGACGACGAACGCCATCAGCAGCGCACTGAGCCAACGCCCGCGCTTGGTCATCCCGGTCTCCCGTTCGGTCGAGTACTCAGGATTCGACTACTCGGACGAGCAAGAAGTCAAACCCTGACGACTGACCACGACCTCAGCGAAGCGCTTCCAGGAACCGGCGAGTCGCTTGGGTCGATTCGTAACGCCAGCGAGCGACCGGATCCTTCGGGCGGCGCGTGTGCGCAACACTCTCGAAACGGGGCCCGAACGCTTTGAGCTGGGCGTCGACAAGCGGCCGCCGGTCAGCACCCGCGCGTTCGAGGAGCAGCAGTTTCACCAAGAACGCGCTGCGCATCTCGCGGAGATGTTCGACGGGCGCAACGCGCCACTTCCGCACCGCCCGCCGGCCTGCCGCGGTCGGGCGCATGATCGTGCGGTTGGGCCCGCCCTCGTCGCTGGGCTCGCTGTGCGCGGCCTTCGCCATGCCCTTGGCGAGCAACTGGTCGACGGCGCGGTACGTCAGCGGACGCGACACCGTCCACACGCGACCGAGCGGGGCCTCCGGCGCCAACTCGCGCGCGACCGCGAACCCGTGTCGCGGCGCTTCGTCGAGCAACGCGAGTACGACCCACTCGGTCAACGGCAACGCACTCGTGGTCATTGGTGCGGAGGTTGCCACAGGTCAACCGCGAGGAGGGCGGTTTGCCCGCCGGGCAAGGACCGCCGCTTCCGCGCGGTCCGCGACACCGAGCTTGGTGAGGATCCTCGACACGTGCACGCTGGCTGTCTTCGGGCTGATGAACAAGCGCGCCGCGATCTGGCGGTTCGTCGCGCCGGCGGCTACGAGGTCGAGCACCTCGCGTTCGCGCGCGGTCAGCGCGTCGACGGTTCCCGCCGCGGCCCCGGAGCCGGTGCGCGGTGCCGCGGGCGGTCGGGCGTGACCGAGGCGGTGCGCGAGCCGGTC
>JBEVDP010000098.1:0-6023 GCA_040513235.1 Acidimicrobiia bacterium
AAGCGCTTGCGGCTCATCGCGCGCGAGGTGCGCGACCTCGCTGCGCGCGCGAAGACCAAGCAGCTCGGGCCCGACGAAGTAGTGGGCGGGACGTTCACGATCACGAACATGGGCCCGTTCGGCACAACGCTCACCCTTCCGATCATCAACCAGCCGCAGGTCGCGATCCTCGCCACTGACGGCATCCGCAAGGAGCCCGTGGTGATCGAGGGGCCCGACGGCGAAGACACGATCGCGATCCACCACGTCGGCCACCTCGCGCTGGCGTGGGACCACCGCGCGTTCGACGGCGCCTACGCGGCGTCGTTCCTCAACGAGCTGCGCAACATCCTGGAGACGCGCGACTGGGACGCGGAGCTCGCGTGACGCCGACTTTGCACGCGCGCTGGCTCGGGACGGTTCCGTACCGCGAAGCCGAGACGCTGCAGCGCGCCCTGCACGAGCACACCGACGAGCAGTACCTGCTGCTGCAAGAGCATCCGCACGTCTACACGCTCGGGTCGCGCGCCAGCCTCGAACATGTCCTGTGTGACCCGGCTGCTGTCGGCGCAGAGTTGGTCACGGCCGACCGGGGCGGCGACGTCACCTATCACGGGCCCGGCCAGCTCGTCGGCTACCCGATCATTTCGCTCGGGGAGTGGCGGAGCGGCCAGCGCGACGTCGTCGCGTACGTGCGCAAGCTGGAGTCGGTACTGATCGCCGTGCTCGGTGACTTCGGCATCACCGCCGAAACCTCGCGTGGCTACACGGGTGTGTGGGTCGGCGACGAGAAGATCGCCGCGATCGGCGTGCGGGTCGCGCGGGGGCGCACCCGGCACGGCTTCGCCCTCAATGTCGACCCAGATCTCGCGATGTTCGGTCACATCGTGCCGTGCGGAATCACCGACCGGGGTGTGACGTCGATGGCGCGCGTGCTCGGTGCCGCGCCCACGATGCGGGCCGTCGTCGACGCCGCCGTTGTCCGCTTCGCAGAGCACTTCGGCAACGACGCGATCGATCGCCAAGACGTGGCCTGGCGCGCACCGGAAGTCGTTGCCTCGCAGCCCGTCAAGCTGCTCGGCCGCCTGGCCGAGGCAGGAGTGCAGGCCATCGACCTCGCGCGCGAGCGCCCACCGTGGATGCGCGTGAAGGCGAAGTTCGACGACGGCTACCTCGAACTCAAGCGGTTGATGCGCGACAACGACCTCCACACGGTCTGCGAGGAAGCCGGCTGCCCGAACATCTACGAGTGCTGGGCCGATCGCACCGCCACGTTCATGATCCTCGGCGACCGCTGCACGCGCGCCTGCGGCTTCTGCCAGATCGACACCCGCAAGCCGCTCCCAGTCGACACCGACGAGCCGCGGCGTGTCGCCGACGCGGTGGCGACGATGGGTCTCGCGCATGCTGTCATCACCTGTGTCGCGCGCGACGATCTGCCCGACGGTGGCGCGTCGATCTTCGCGCAGACGGTCGACGCGATCCGCGCTCGGAACCCCGACACGAACGTCGAGCTCCTGATCTCCGACTGCAAGGGTGACGCCGACGCGCTCGCGACGATCTTCGCGGCGCGGCCCGACGTGCTGAACCACAATCTCGAGACAGTCGCCCGGCTCCAGCGCGCGGCGCGACCGTCGGCGGGCTACGCCCGGTCGCTGGCGGTGCTCGCGCGCGCCAAGGACGCGGGCCTGCTCACCAAGTCGGGGATCATCGTCGGCATGGGCGAGACCGACGCCGAGGTCCGCGCCGCCATCGCCGATCTGCGCGCGGTCGGGGTCGATGTGCTCACGATCGGCCAGTATCTGCGACCGTCGCCTCAGCACCTGCCGGTGGTGCGGTGGTGGACTCCCGAGGAGTTCGACGCCCTCGCCGACGACGCGGTCGCGCTCGGCTTCGCTCACGTCGAGGCGGGCCCGCTGGTGCGGTCGAGCTACCACGCGCGGGCGGCCGTCGACCCGCTGGTGGCGGCGGCCCACTGACACAATGGGGGCGTGGCTGCCTCCTTCGAGTCCATCGCGCCGGACCTCGCCGAGTGGCTGCGAGCCCAGCCGGTCTTCTTCGTCGCCACCGCACCGACCGGATCCGACGGGCATGTGAACCTGTCGCCCAAGGGCTACGACACGTTCCGCGTGCTCGACCCGAATCGGGTCGCGTACGTCGACCTGACCGGGAGCGGGGTCGAGACGATCGCGCACCTGCGCGACAATGGCCGCGTCACGCTCATGTTCTGCGCGTTCTCCGGGAACCCCGACATCGTTCGGCTGTACGGAAACGGCACGGTCCACGAGGTTGGCACGCCGGCGTTCGAGAAGCTGGCGCCGCAGTTCGAAGTGCTCCCCGGCACCCGAGCGATCGTCGACGTCGCCGTGTCGCGCGTCTCGTCGTCATGTGGGTACGCGGTGCCGTTGATGGACTACGTCAGCGACCGCGACCGCCTTCTCGACTGGGAGCGGGCGAAGGGCGAGCCCGCCCTGGTCGAGTACCGCGCCAACAAGAACGCCGTCAGCATCGACGGCCTGCCGGGCCTCGGGCTCGAGCAGCCCCCTGAGCGGAGAAGCGTGTGAGCTTTTCCGATCGCGTCGCGCGCGCCCGTGAGCGCATGGGGGAACTGGACGTCGACGTGCTGTTGCTGTCGGTCGGTGCCGACCTCCCGTATCTCACGGGATACGAAGCAATGCCGCTCGAACGGCTCACGATGTTGCTGCTCCCGCGCGCGGGCCACGCGCAGCTCGTCGTCCCGCGCTTGGAAGCGCCCCGCGTCGAACCGCAGCCCGACGTGTTCGAGATCGTCGCATGGAACGAGACGGACGATCCGGTCGCACTCGTCGCGACGCTTGCGGGTAGGCCGGGCCGCGCCGCGATTGGCGACCACACGTGGGCCCGGTTCGTGCTCGACCTGCAAACTGCAATGCCCGGCACCGAGTTCATCCGCGCGTCGGGTGTCGTCGGCCCGCTGCGCGCGGTCAAGGACGACTCCGAGATCGCCGCGCTCGCCCGAGCCGCCGATGCCGTCGACCAGATCGCGGCCGAGATGCGGCTTCGGCCCTTCGCGGGACGCACCGAGCTCGACGTGCACCGCGAGCTCGTGGAACGGATCCTCGCCGCAGGGCACGAGCGCGCGAACTTCGCAATCGTCGCCGCGGGTGCGCATGCTGCGAGCCCGCACCACGACCCCGCGCCGGATCGCATCATCGGCGACGGGGAAGTCGTGCTCTGCGATTTCGGTGGGACGATGCGCGGCTACTGCTCCGACATCACGCGCATGTTCCACGTCGGCGAGCCGACTGCCGAGGTGCGAGACCTCTATGAGGTGCTCGCCGCCGCGCAGGAAGCCGGCGTGCAGGCCGCAACCGTTGGGACGCCGTGCGCCGAAGTCGACGCCGCGGCGCGGCGGGTGATCGCCGACGCCGGATTCGGGGAGTACTTCGTGCACCGCGTCGGCCACGGCATCGGCTGCGAAGCGCACGAAGATCCGTACATGGTGGCGGGCAACGAGCTGCCGCTGGCCGCGGGCCACGCGTTCAGCGTCGAGCCCGGCATCTACCTTCCCGGCCGGTTCGGCATGCGCCTCGAAGACATCGTGGTCGCGACGGACGCGGGACCGCGCCGGTTGAACGACGCGCCGCGCGACCTCGCCGTCGTCGCCTGATGGAGCTCGACGCCGGAACGTTCCTGCTGCAGCTCGCGGCGGGCGGCTTGCTCTTCTGCTGGGTGACGACGCGCCGGCGCGAGGTCGGCATCGGCTACGGCTGGTTGTTGCGCGGGGTCTATGGCGTCCTTGCCCTCGGTGGCGCGGTCGTGCTGCTCGGCGACGAACATGTCCTCGCCGCGACGCTTGCACTTACAACTGTCGCGGCAACTGCGCTCGCGCTGGGAGTGTCGATCGCGAGGCGCGGTGCGGGCGTGCGCGGCCAGGCCGAACTGCGCGCCGAACGGAAGGCGCGCGTCGGTGCGATGGTCGGACGCGGCGACGAAGCCGTCGAGGTCGAACCCGTCGCAGGCGAATTCCCGCCCGCCCTCGACCTGATCGCGCCCGTCGCCGGTTTCGCCGGGCTGCTCGCGGCGGCCGAGTTCGCGGGCGGGCCGTACGCGTTGGCCGCGGTCCGGCTCGTCGTCGGTGCGGCGTTCCTCGGCGTGGTGAGCGACGCGATGCTCCTCGGCCACTGGTACCTGGTGCAGCCGGGACTCCGGCGCGACGCGGTGAAGGAACTCGTCGTGTGCACAGCCGCGCTGTGGCCGTTCGAGATTGCGGTGTTCGTGATCCCGACCGGCATGGTGCAAGTGTTCAGCGGAACCGTCGACGACGGCTACGACGGCCTGCTCGCGTGGGTCTGGCTCGTGTGCGCGGTCACCACGCTCGGTCTGCTCGTGATGACCTGGTTCGCGCTCAAGGAGAGGGCCTATTCCGCGGTGATGGCTGCCACCGGCCTGCTCTACCTCGCAATACTCACCGCCTTCGGCATGGACCTGATCCCCCGCGCGGTGCTGAGCCCGTAGCTCAGAACTCGAACCGTTCGGCGCCGTACGGTTCGGCGGTGCCGAACGCGAAGACCTTCTCGGGCGTCACTTCGTACACGTACCACGGCGGTGGTCCCGCGCTCGGCGCGCTGTACTCGGCCCAGATCCCGCCGTCGCGCGGCTCGGCCGGCCACCCCTGCGCAGAAGCCACCTTTGCGACCTGCTCGAGGCCGTCTTCGTCGGTGACGCGACGCGCGGTGCCGTGGATCGCGAGGTCAAACGGTTCGGTGGCGACGCTGAGTACGACGTGCGGGTTGTGTTCGAAGTTCTTGGCCTTGCGCGTGCCGGGGCCCGCTGTGAAGTAGAAGCGCCCGTCGGTGTAGAACACTCCCACTGGCCGCACGTGCGGGCTGCCGTCGGGCAACGTTGTGGCCAACCAGTACGTGTGGCGATTCGGCCCGCCCGCCCCCGGGCCCTGCGTGACGCCTTCCTCGATCGTCTCGCGCACGCGGCTCCACTCGATGGGCGGGGCGCCGTAGCCGTCGAGGTTGTGCTCGGTCCTCGGTTCGGTGGCAACCATTGGAATCACTCCTCTGCGGTTTCGTTCCGGACCGCGCGGCCGCGTCGAAGTCATCGGTGTACCCACCGAACCTGCGTCAATATCCGTCGCCGAGCGCGTGGTTTCGACGCCAGTTCGCGGGGACGGCATAGCGTGGCCTGATGCACGACTCCGTCACCGTCTACATGGCCGCGCCGCCCGAGAAGATCTGGGACCTCGTGAGCGACGTCACCAAGATCGGGCGCTACAGCCCGGAGACGTTCGAGGGCGAGTGGCTCGACGGCGCCACGGGTCCCGCGGTCGGGGCGCGGTTTCGCGGCCACGTGAAGCGCAACGGTGTCGGTCCGATCTACTGGACGTCGGCGTCAGTGACTGCATGCGAGCCGGGCCGGGTGTTCGAGTTCGGCGTCGGCAAGCCCGGGAAGCCATTGAACACCTGGCGCTACGAGCTGACACCGAACGGCGACGGCACCGACGTCACCGAGTCGTTCCGGCTCACCGACCAACTCGGCTTGAAGATCTACTGGACGCTCTGGGGCTGGTCGCGCGGCAAAGTCAACCGCAAGGGCATGCAGACGACCCTCGAACGGATCAAGGCCGAGGTCGAGTCGACTGACAACTAGTCAGCCCGGCTGACCACGCGCACCGCGCCCGCGGCGGCGTCGACCTCGATCACGTCGCCGTCGCGCACGCCGTCGAAGAGATCGGTCACGCCGACGACGGCCGGGAGTTCGAGTTCGCGCGACAGGATCGCGGCATGGCTCAGCAGCCCACCTTGTTGCGTCACGACCCCGGCGAGCAAGGGGAACACCGCGTTGAACGCAGTGGTGGTCGCGATCGACAGGAGGATGTCGCCATCGGCGAGCCGGTCGATCTCATCGGGGTGCTGCACGATCCGCGCGGTGCCGACGGCAGAGCCTTTCCCGATACCGATCCCGTGCAGGGGCGCTTCGACGCGCGCCGGCATCGCGCTCCACACCGCGTTGCGGATCGCGGCCAGCCGCGCGACGTTCGGCGGCAGGCCCGG
>JBEVDP010000099.1:0-3007 GCA_040513235.1 Acidimicrobiia bacterium
CTCCTGTCCCTCGTGTCCGCAAGCAAGAAAGCTAGACGGGGCGTCGGACGCCACCAAAAACCGCGGAAAGAATTCATCCTGGACGACCGCGGACAGCGCTCATTCGACCGCGCCGAGGTCATAGCCCAACGCCGCGGCCACCTCTGGTGCCGCGGCCTCGACGCGCGCCGCGCCGACGATGGGCGCCACCGTGAGCAGTACGCCGACGATGTCTTCCTCGTCCACGCCCGCCGCGAAGGCCGTGCCGACCGCCCATTGATATGACGCCGACGCCGACGGCGCCGCGACCAGCGCCGCCAGCCGGACGAGTGCCGTCGTCCGAGGACCGAGTGCCGGCGAGACGTCTGCTCCCGCTTTCGCGCCCAAGATCGATGCGATCGCCTTTTCGTCGTTGAGCGCCAGGCGCCGAACGAGTTCCTCATGGTCCCGGTTCGAGGCCATGCCATCCTTCCGGACCGATGACGGCTTCGCCCCGCGACAAGCCGTCGCTCACTCCAGTCAGACGTATCCGGCCCGCCTGCGCATCCCCCCGATCGGATGACGACAAGCTCCACCGGACGGGGTGAGACTGAGACCGATGATGCTCGCCGCCATTGACCCGGTGCCCTGGGCCCGTGCGCAGATGGCGTTCACCCTCGCCACGCACATCATCCTCGTACCGCTCGGTGTGTCGTGGGCGTTCATGACGCTGATCGCCAACTACCGCGGGATCAAGAAAGGCGATGCCGACGCGTTGCTTCTCGCGCAACGGTGGTCGAAGTACATGGCGGTGACGTTCGCGGTCGGCGCGGTCACGGGCACCGTGCTCACGTTCGAGTTCGGACTGCTCTGGCCGAAGTTCATGGGGCGTTGGGGCGACGCCTTCGGGATCCCGTTCGCGATTGAAGGGATCTTCTTCCTCATCGAGGCGATCTTCATCTCGATCTACATCTACGGCTGGCGCCGGCTGTCGCCGTGGGCGCACTTCTGGTCGGGCGTCCCGATCGTGATCAGCGGCATCGGCGGGACGCTGTCGGTCGTGGCTGCCAACGCGTGGATGAATCAGCCGCAAGGATTCACGCTCAACTCGGATGGCGACATCGTCGATGTCGACCCGCTCGAGGTCATCTTCAACAAAGCGATGCCGCTCCAAGGGCTGCACATGCTCGTGGCCGCGTACCTCGTCGGTGGGTTCATGGTCGCGTCGGTGTATGCCGTCGGCATGCTCAAGGGCCGCCGCGATCGTTATCACCGCATCGGGTTCCTGATTCCGTTCACCGTCGCGGCGATCGCGACGCCGATCCAGATGGGCGTCGGTGACTCGCTCGCGCGTTGGGTCTACAACAACGAACCTGTGAAGTTCGCGGCGATTGAATTGGTGCCCGAGACCGAGAGCGACGTTCCGGAGACCCTGCTCGGCCGCTTGCAATCCGACGGTGACGTTGTCGGGGGGATCCCGATTCCGGGACTCGCGTCGTGGCTGTCGGACCCGAGTGACGGGACCAGCACCGTCATCGAAGGACTCGACACCGTCCCTGCCGACGAGCGGCCGACGACCCGGGAGGTCAACACGGTCCACCTGGCGTGGGACGTGATGGTCGGGATCGCAACCGCGCTGTTCTTGCTCTCGCTCTGGTTTGCATGGAGCTGGCTGCGCCGTCGCGACATCCCGAAGACGAAGTGGTTCCTGCGCATTGCCTCGGTTGCCGGCGTCGCCGCGGTGATCGCGATGGAAGCGGGTTGGGTCGTCACCGAAGTCGGCCGCCAGCCCTGGATCGTGTCGGGCTACATGAAGGTCGAAGACGCGGCGACAGGAAACGAAGGTGTGTGGGTCACGTTCATCACGGTTGTCTTGCTGTACGCCGCGGTCGCGTCCACTGTTGTGATCGTCCTGCGCAGCATGAGCCGCCGGTGGCGCAATGCCGAGCAAGTCGACGAGACCGACGTTCCCTACGGACCGAGCCCGGAACCGCAACCGGAGGAGGTGCCGGTCGGTGGATGAAGCAGTCGCGGTCGTGCTCTTCTTCGGCGTCACCGCGTACGCGGTGTTCGGAGGCGCCGACTTCGGCGCCGGGTTCTGGGATCTCATCGCGGGCGGTGCCGAACAGGGGAAGCGGCCGCGCGCATTGATCGACCATTCGATCGGTCCGGTATGGGAAGCGAATCACGTGTGGCTGGTCTTCTGCCTTGTCGTGTTGTGGACCGGGTTCTCCGAGGCCTTCGCGTCGATCACGCTCACGTTGTTCGTTCCCCTCGCGCTCGTGGCCTTCGGCATCGTTCTGCGCGGCTCGAGCTTCGCCTTCCGCAAGGCGCTCGTGAAGACGTCGCAGCAGCGCATGTTCGGCGCGATCTTCGCGATCTCGTCGGTGATCGTGCCGTATTGCATGGGTACGATTGCGGGCGCGATTGCGTCCGGCCGAGTTCCAGCAGGCGGTGAGGCCGGCGACCCGGTCGACAGTTGGATCAACCCGACATCGATACTCGGCGGCGTGTTGGCCGTATGCGCGGTCAGCTACCTCGCGTCGGTGTACCTCATCTGGGACGCGCGCCGACTGGATCACGGACCGATGGTCGAGTACTTCCGGCGGCGGGCCGTTGCGGCGGCGATCGTGACGGGCGTCGTCGCGTTCGCGGGCATCTTCGTGCTGAACGCCGACGCCGAGTACGTCTTCGACGGCCTCACTTCACGGGCGCTGCCGCTCGTGATCTTGTCCGCGTTGTGCGGCCTGGGCTCGCTGATCTTGTTGTTGCGCGACGCGCACCGTTTTGCGCGCCTGCTCGCGATCGGCGCGGTCGTCTCGGTCATCTGGGCGTGGGGTGTGGCGCAATGGGACTACATCCTCCCCGAATCGCTCACGATTGCCGATGCCGCGGCGCCGTCGGCGACGTTGGCGACCGTGCTCGTCGTGTTCGGGATCGCGGCCGTGGTCGTCCTACCGTCGCTCGGGCTCCTCTACGTGCTCGACCAACGAGGGCTGCTGCCCGGCGAAGGGATCGAGACGACGCCGTCGCCGACCACGTAGCTTCG
>JBEVDP010000100.1:0-3690 GCA_040513235.1 Acidimicrobiia bacterium
CATCGGCGTGGCCTGTTCGACCGGTGCCATCTTCGACGAGTCGTACTCGGGTGAGCCCATCACCTTCGGACTCGACGGCGTGATCCCGGGGTGGACCCAGGGCCTCGTCGGCATGAAGGTCGGTGGGCAGCGTCTCTTGGGCATCCCGCCCGCGCTGGCGTACGGATCACAGCCGAACGGTGACAAGATCGCAGCCGACGAGACACTCTGGTTCGTCGTCGACATGGTCGCCACGGCGCCGCCCGCGCCCGCTGACACGACGACGCCGACCACCTGACGCAGGCTCAGACCTCCGGCTCGCGTTCGTGGCGAATCTGGTCGCGGAGCTCCGCGTACCGAACTGTTTCGAACGCGACGACGATCGCCGCGACGGCGGCAACGATCGTGAGCGACACGACCGCGTCGATCTCGCGCACGACCGGAAGCAACGCCAGCAGCACGAGCGCGAGGAGCAGACGCCAAGGCTTGGACCCGCGATACGTGCGCCATGCAAACGCGACATGCGCGAGCACGTAGATCGACAGGCCGCCGACGAACGCGAACGCTTCCACGGTGGGTAACGGCTCGTCGACATGACCGAGCGTCGTCTTCAGGCCGAGGGCGACGAGCACGATGCCCGCCACCATCGGGTAGTGCAGGAACGAGTAGGCATCGCGTGCCATCTCGTTCTGTTCGCGGCCGACGGTTGCGGCCGCGAGTCGTCGGGCACCCATGATCGAAGCCGCGTCGAAGTACAACCACCACATCGTTGCCGCGAGGGCGACCGCGACGATTGCGCCGTAGATAACGCCGCCGTCGATGCCGTGCTCCGCGCCGATACCGATGGCGACGATCGACTCGCCCAGGGCAATGATGACGATGAGCCCGTGCCGTTCCGCGAAGTGGTCGGGGACCAGCTCCCAGCCGGCCGCGCCGAAGAAGGCCGGCCCGCCGAGATCGACGACGAGGGCGAGTACCCAGAGCGCGGCCTGCGCGCTGCCGTCGAAGAACGACCCGGCGACGAGCAGCCCGATTGCGATTCCCGTGCTGACGCCGAGTCCGACAACTGACTTCCGCAACGCCGGGTCCTCGCGGCTCGCGAGCGTGAACAGCGCGATGTGCGCGGCTCGGACGAACCCGATCGCGATCGCCAGCGTGAGAGCGTCGTCGCCGAAGGCACCCGGAACACACAACGCGGCGACCAACAGGGCGGCCATCGCGGCGAACATCGCGATGCGTACGCTTCCCTCTTCGGGATCGACGACGCTCGTGAGCCACGCGTAACCGACCCACGCCCACCACAGCACTGCGAGCACGAGCATCGCCTTGCCGACCCCGGCCCACGTGGGCTCGTCCGCCATGAGCGCGGTGCACTGCGTCAGCGCGAGGACGAAGACGAGGTCGAAGAACAGCTCGAGCGGTGTGACCCGCTCGCCCTCGCGACGGACGGCTGTGAACCGCTTCTGACTCGGATCTCTCGGCGTGGCCAAAGGTCAGTTCGCCCCGGTCAATTCGTGTTGAACGCGCGTTCGTTCGCTTCCTCGAAGGTGCGCAACGTGTCCTCGACGTCGTATGGACGTTCGGCGAACACGCCGTTCGGATCGTCTTGCACCCATTCGCTTCGAGGTACCGAGAAGAAGTCGCCGCCGTAGATGTGGATTGCACCGGCGAACTCGGTGGTGGGGTTCATGACCGCGTGCACGGTGTCGTCACCGAGCAGGCAGACATCGCGCGGTCGTAGCTCCTTGCCACCGCTCTCGGTCAACCCGGTGCCGGCGCGGCGGTAGAACGCGTTGTCCTCGCCGCCGGAGAAGATGCCGATCGAGGCCCACATGCGATGGTCGTGGGGTTTCAGGGACATGCCGGGCGCCCACACGACCTTCAGCACGGTGAGCTCGGGTGAGACGTGCAGGCGCACGATCTCCGCACGCACAGGGGGGAGTGCCGCCGCGACTTCCTCCGGCCGCGTGAGCGCGCGTTCGAGCACGTCCTTGACTGCAAGGCGGGGCTCGGTCTCGGCGCGAGCGCTGAGGCATTCGTCGAGGAAGGTGTCGAGATCGAACATGGTCCGAGTGTCGCGCAGGTGGGATCATCGGGCCATGCTCGATCATCTTTCTTTGCAAGTGGCCGACCTGGCCGCGAGTGGCGCGTTCTTCGATGCTGTGCTCGCGCCGCTGGGCGGACGCCGGGTCCTGGATCTCGGATTCGCAGTCGGTTTCGGTACGAACCGGCCGACGTTCTGGATCGGGCCGGTTACGACCGAGGGTGCGCCACGCGAAGTGCATGTCGCGTTCATGGCCGCCGATCGCGCCAGTGTGGTCGCCTTCCGTGACGCAGCTGTCGCGGCCGGTGCAGAGGTGCTGCACGAGCCGCGCGTCTTCCCTGAGTACCACCCGAACTACTTCGGGGCATTCGTACGTGATCCCGACGGCAACAATGTCGAAGCGTGCTGCCACGCACCTGAGTAGCGACTGCTAGCCGATCGCGCGCGCGACCGGAAAGCATCGAGCGGCTTTCGTCGTACCGACGGCTTGTGCCAGTTCGTCGAGCGCGTCCGCGGGTGCGGGGCGGCGCTGGGTTCCGCGGGCGATCTTGCCTTCCGACCATGGGAAGAGCGCGGGCTCGTGCGTGTGGTAGTCGACGTCGTCGCGCTCGCGCCCGAACACACACAGCCACGATTCGAGTGTCCGTTTCGTACGATCGAACTCGCGTCGCTCGAGCGCGAGTTCTCTGCGCAGTTCGCTGAGCGGGATACCAGCGCTGCGTTCGACGATCACAAGGAACGGGTGGAGATCCTGACGCTCGTGCGCGCGGTGGCGTGCGGCAACGGCCAGTGCATCAACTGCTGGCCAGAGGCGGCGGTGTACAAGGGTGCGCCGGCCGCGGAACAACTTCACGATCGCCACGTCGCGATCCCGTTCGTACTCATCGGTGAGGCTCCACGCTGGCGTGTAGTCCCACGAGTAGCCGCGCGTCGTGACGGGTGTTCCCGCGAGAAGATCGGCGACACTCGGGATCTCCGCCTGCCCTTGCACGAGCAACAGCCCGCGGCGAGCGAGCGCGTCGGCGACGCGGCGGCGGCCGGCGGCGGTGATCGGTGCGGATTTCCCCACGTCCGCAGAAGCTACGCGCGAGGGAACTGTTGCCGGCGTGGTAACGGTTCCATTGACTTTGCCATCGCGTGGGCTTACGGTGCGATTGAAGGCTAGTGGTAGCGGTTCCACAACCGGGTGGGTTGTCCCCCGGATGGCCGCAGTACCGCTCCGGGGGGAGCATGGCGACGATCAACGACGTCGCGGCGCGCGCCGGTGTCGGCGTCAGCACCGTGTCACGGGTGCTCAACCGCAGTCCGCGGGTGAGCGATGCGACCCGGACCCGCGTGCTCGCCGCCATCGAGGAGCTCTCGTACCGGCCCAATCCCATGGCGCGCGGACTCTCGCGCGGTCGGTGTCAAACGCTCGGAGTCGTCGTTCCCTTTTTCACGCACGCATCCGCGGTTGAACGACTGCGGGGTGTCGTTGCGGCGCTCGACGGCAGCCGGTACGACCTCGTGTTGTTCAACGTGGAGTCGCCGACGCACCGCGACGAACACTTCGCCGCGTTGACGCGCCGAGATCGCGCTGACGGGTTGCTCGTACTCTCGATGCCCCCACCGGCTGACGATCTGTCCCGTTTGGCCGCTGCGGGCGTTCCGGTAGTCCTCGTCGACGC
>JBEVDP010000101.1:0-6612 GCA_040513235.1 Acidimicrobiia bacterium
GGACGCGTGTCCGAGACCACGCGCTAGGGCGCTCGCTCCTTGGGCCGACCGCGCAGGAGACCCGCCTGCCGATCGCGTTCGGTCTTCGCGTCGTGACATGGCGGGCAGCGCGGCTTCACGTTCGCATACGACGTGACGCCGCCATTCGCGCACGGATGGATGTGATCCCACTCGAGGTGATACCTCCGACCGCAGTCGGTGCACGTCACCCCTTCGAACGCGGGCGGTGCACCGAGTTCGAGTGCGGTTCGCAATGCGGCGGGCCGGTGCCGGCCGAAATGGGCGACGGTGTGGATGTTGACCCCGTCGTGCAACACGGCCTTCAGAAACGCGTCGCGGGCGAGTTCCTGCGCCACTGCAACCGGAATCGGGCCCGCGCCGACGATGTGACACGGCTCCCCCAGCTCGGCCCGACCCCTCCGGTATGCGTTGATGTCGCAGACGATCACGACGTCGGCAGCGGTCGCCTTCCCGCCACCCGTACCGCTGACGAGCCTGGCGAACGCGCGCGCCGCGTGCCACTCGCGCGTCCGATGTCGCGCCGCGCGACCGGCAGCGCGCCAACATCGGTCGGTCTCGGCATCGAGCCGGGCCACGAACGGCACGACGACTTCGGGCGGCAACTCGCCCTGGAACGCGATGTTGCCGAGTTCCGTTTTCCACGTCCGCACGTACTGCGCGTCGACCTGGTGGTCGTGCAGCTGTTCGGGATCGATCGCCGCGAGCCGGTGCCTGCGCGCCGCATCCTTCACCGGGCCCAAGCTCTTCGATCGAGCGAGCGCCAGCAGTTCGCGCTCATGCCCGGGCGCAGAAGCGATCGCGGCCGCCTGCGCGAGCGACACCTCTCCCGCCAGCAACGCGCTCTTCGTCTCCGGCACGTCGCGCACCGCTTGCACCGCGTCCATCGCGGTCCGCGCCGCGAACGCCGTCGACCCGCTCACCCGCGCAAGGAACGTCGGGCCGCTCGAGCACCTTGCCACACTCGGACGCCCGTACTGCCGCCCGCGCGCTCGCGGTCTCGCATGCCTTGCTCGCGCGCGCCAGTCGTTCGGCCAGCACCGCGCAATCGGCGCCCGACCACGACCCAGGATCGAACCCGACCAACGCGCCCAGCAGCGCGTCGACGAGTCTCGGCAACTCAGACACGAGACACTCCCCAACCAGCACTGGGGAAGTACGACCAACGCTATACGAACGTGTGTTCGCCCGTCAAGCGCGAATCACCCGCACGGGGACGTTCGAGTAGCCCGCGACGCTCGACATGCGCACCCGCCGGAGCCCCGCTTCGTCGACCTGAAGTTCACACCACCGCGTCGCGAGCTCTTCGATCGCGATCCGGCTCTCCAACCGAGCGAGCGCGGCACCCAGGCAGCTGTGTACGCCGTGGCCGAAGCCGATCGTGATGCCCGGGTTGCGTTCGATGTCGAACTCGTCGGCGCGCTCGAACGCGCGCGGGTCGCGCGTCGCCGAGCCGGTGATGAGCAAGACCGGGAAACCCGCCGGCACCGTGCCACTTTCCAGCTCGCGCGTCTGTACGCAGTAGCGGCCCTGGTACTGCGACGGCGGCAGGTAGCGGAGGATCTCGTCGACCGCCCGCGGGATCTTCGTGTGGTCGTCAAGGATCTTGCGCCATTGGTCTGGGTGCTTCCAGAACAGCACCACCGCGTTACCGACGAGCTTGGTTACCGTTTCCGCGCCCGCGCCACCGAGAAGTGTCGCGAACCCGGTGATCTCGAGATCGTCGAGACCGGTCTCCACGCCGTCGCCCCGGTCGACCGTGACCTGCGTCAGCCGTGACAGCATGTCGTCGGCGGGGTTCTGGCGCTTCTCCACGGTGAGCTGGTGCCACAGCATCCCGTTCTCGATGATCGCCTGCTGATTCTCCGGGCTCGGCCCCATCTGACCCGGCTCACGTTGGAGGCTGATGTCGAGCCGGTGACGGATGTTCTGGCGTTCGCTCTCGGGCGCGCCCAGCATGCGCGAGATGACCTCGACCGGGAACGGCGCGGCGAAGTCGGCGACGGCGTCGAACTCGTCGGCATCGTTCAAGCGGTCGAGGAATCCGCCGATGACCTCGCGGACCATCGGTTCCAGCGCGGTGACCGCTCGCGGCGTGAACACCCGGCTCACCAGTGCACGGAAGCGGTCGTGCTCCGGCGGGTCCATCATGATGAGGCTCCGGAAGTTCTTCACCTCGTCGGGATCCATCGAGAGCGTGAACAGCTCGATGCCGTGCGCGCTGGAAAAACCTTCCCAGTCGCGGTGCGCGGCCAGCACGTCGGCGAAGCGTGACAGCGCGTAGAACCCGTACTTCTCGCTGAACGACACGGGCGCTTCGTCCCGCAAGCGGCGGTACAGCTCGGTGGGGTCGTTGAAGAAATCTTCGGAGAACGGATCGAACTCGACGGGACTCGTAGTTGTCATGCGCCGGCTCCGTGCTCGCCCGAGAAGTGACGCAGATGTTAGACAAATGCCCGTGGTCGACGACTCGACGGTGCAACGGCTCCAGCGACATTGGGAGGACGGCTGGAACCAGGGCGACGTCGACACGATCATGGCTCCCTTCGCCGCCGACGTCGTCTTCGCGTCGCCGGGCATCGCGCTGATGACGGGCGACCCATCACGGACGACCATCGAGGGCCGGGACGCGCTGCGCTCCTACATAGACGGTGCGCTACGCAAGACCCGCGGCGTCCGGTACACCTTGACCGCCACCCATGTCGGCACCGACAGCCTCGTCCTCATGTATTCGTGCGGACTCCCCGACGGCGAACAGCGGCTCGGCGCCGACCTCATGCGCGTCGACGGCACCGGAAAGGTCATCGAGTGGCGATGTCATTTCTGATGAAGGCTGTCGCGCTCGGCGCGGTTCTGCTGCTGGCAGCGTGCGCGTCGGGCGGCGACGACGACAACGAGAGCGCGCCCTCCACGAGCGCGGCAGCGGACACGACGGTCGCGTCCACGATGCCCGCGGTCGAACGGCCGACCGGTCCGACTGCTGATGTCTCCGAGGAACTCACCGGCGGCCGGGGCGTTTTCATCGGTACGGCGATTCCCGGCCAACTCGATCCGGGCTACGTCGAGCACGAGTTCGTGGCCGCGGGAACTGCAACGGCATACACGGCGGCGGATGAACTCACCGCGGACGGCGCGTGGACGTTGGCACCGAGCTCGGAGGCCGAGTACCGGACGCGCGTGCTCGTGCGCCGGCCCGAAGATCCGGCCGACTTCAGCGGAACTGTCCTCGTCGAGTGGTTGAACGTGAGCGGCGGTGTCGACGCTGATCCCGACTACGTGACGACGCACGAGGAGATCGCGCGCCAGGGACACATCTGGGTCGGCGTCTCCGCGCAATTGATCGGCGTCGAAGGCGGTCCCGTCTTCGTTCGCGTCGAAGGACCGGGCACCGAGGTCGCGGGCAAGGGTTTGAAGGGCATCGACCCCGCGCGGTACGGCTCGCTCATGCACCCGGGTGACGCTTTTTCGTTCGACATCTACACGCAGGTGGCGCGGGCGCTCGGCGAAGACGAGGCCCTGCTGGGGGGCGTGAAGCCCGCCCACATCGTCGCGCTCGGGGAGTCGCAGTCGGCATTCGCCCTCGTGACCTACATCAACGGCGTGCAACCGCTCACACACGCGTTCGACGGCTTCTTCGTACACAGCCGCGGCGCCGCCGGGCTCGCGCTCGTCGAGCCCGGCGAAGCGGCTGACATTACGGACGCGATCGGCAGGATGCCATCGATCATCCGCACCGACACCGACGTACCCGTCTTCGAGTTTCAGACCGAAAGCGATGTCACGAGCGTGATCGGTTCCTTGGCCGTGCGCCAACCCGATACCGACACGTTCCGGCTCTGGGAGGTCGCGGGTACCGCGCATGCCGACACGCGTCTCGTCGGCGACAGCGCGACCTACATTGACTGCGGGGTACCGATCAACGACGGACCGCCACACGTCGTCGCGAAGGCCGCGCTCCGGCATCTCGTCACATGGATCACGACTGGGGCCGCGCCACCACAGGCACCGCTCCTCGAAGTGAACGAAGCATCTCAGCAACGACGCGACGCCGACGGCATCGCGCTCGGCGGCGTGCGGACACCCCCGGTCAGCGTCCCGGTCCGGGTACTGTCCAGCGCGCAAGGCCCGGCCGGATCGGTGATCTGCCTGCTGCTCGGTTCGACGACGACGATGCCGACCGATCGCATCGTGACGCTGCACGGCACGCGCCCCGACTTCGAGACGCAGTACGCCGCGGCGGTCGACGAGGCGATCGCAGGCGGCTTCGTCCTCGAGGAGGACCGGGCGGCCATCGACGCGTACGCACACCCTGAACTGGTACCCGAGTGACGGTTAGACAGAGCGGAAAAACTCGCGAACGTCGTCAACGAAGAGGTCGGGTTGCTCCATGGCGGCGAAGTGTCCGCCGCACGGCATGTCGACCCAGCGGGTGACGTTGTAGCGGCGCTCGACCCACGAACGCGGATAGCGCACGATCTCCTTCGGGTAGCGGGCGACGCCCGTGGGGACCGAGACGTACTCCGGCGCGCCCTCGACCGACGCGAGGTGCCGGTGCTCCCAGTACAAGCGCGCGGCCGAGGCACTCGTCGCCGTCGCCCAGTACACCATCACGTTCGTGAGGAGCTGGTCACGGGTGAACACCGTCTCGGGGTCACCGTCGCAGTCGCTCCAGCCGCGGAACTTCTCGACGATCCACGCCAGCAACCCGGCCGGCGAGTCATTGAGCGCGACACCCAGAGTCTGCGGCTTGGTCGACTGTTCGTTCGCGTATCCGGACTCTTCACGCGCGAAATGGCCCAATGCCGCGAGGTCGGCCTCGTCGGCGTCGGTCAGCTCGACCGGCTCCGCAGGTCGCTCGGCGATCGGCATGTTGAGGTGGAGCGCGACGCAGTGCTCGGGATCGAGCGCGGCGAGTCGAGTCGCAACCTGCGCGCCCCAGTCGCCGCCTTGGGCGCCGTAGCGCGCGTAGCCGAGACGAGACATCAGCTCCGCGAATGCGCGCGCGATGCGCCACGTGTCCCAGCCCCGCGCCTTCGTCGGCCCCGAGAAGCCATAGCCAGGGAGCGACGGCGCGACCACATGGAACGACTCGGTCAAGGGCCCGATTACATCGAGGAACTCCACGATCGAACCCGGCCACCCGTGCGTGAGCAGCAACGGCAGCGCGTCCTCACGCGGCGAACGCGAATGCACGAAGTGGATCAGCTGCGCGTCGATCTCGGTCCGGAACTGCGGGAGTGTGTTGAGGCGCGCTTCCTCCGCGCGCCAGTCGTACCCGTCGCGCCAATACGCCACCAACTCGCCCAGGTAACCGAACGGGATCCCGTAGTCCCAACCGGCGCCGTCGATCTCGTCCGGCAAACGCGTCGCCGTCAGCCGACGCTGCAAATCGTCGAGGACCGCGTCGTCGACGCGAATCTCGAACGGCTCGATCACGCGAGCTCGGGCCGGGTGCCCGGCCACTCGTCCAGCTCGAGTTGCGTTTCGTCGCGGCGAATCGAGGTGCCGTTCACGAGCACGTGCCGCACGCCGGTCGGCTCCTCCGCGGTGAGCCGTTCGCCGTCGGCCGGAAAGTCGCGCACACGCCGAGTCGGGCCCGTGCCCACCGTCTGCGGATCGAACACGCACACGTCGGCCCAGTTGCCCTCACGCAAGTAGCCCCGCCGCACGAAGCCGAAGATGTCGGCCGGTTCGCCCGTGAGCTTGCGCACCGCTTGCTCAAGCGGCATCACGTGGCGCTCGCGCACCCACTTCCCCAAAAGGTCGGTGGGAAGCGGTGCATCACACAGTTGGTCGACGTGCGCGCCCGCATCGGAGAGACCGAGCGCCATGTGATCGTGCGTCAGCAGATGGGCGACTGCATCGACGTCGTCGTTGGCGATATACGCACGAAAGCGAGTACTGAGATCCTCGGCGACAGCAAACTCGCACAACACGTCGAGCGGACCGCAACCGCGCTCGTTCGCGAGATCGGTGACGCGGCGGCCTACCAACTCAGGGAACCGGTCGGACTCGGACACTTCGAAGGTCTGCCACCGAGGCTTCATCGGCGACTCTTCCAAATCGGCCGCCGCCCGTGCCCGCCATTCGGGATCGCGGTACGCGGCGACGCGCGCGTCACGATCACCCTGGAGCAGTTCGCCGAACACCGTGCCGGTGTTGAGGCTGTAGGGATCGGCCATCGTGAACTGCATCGTGAGCGGCCGGGGCGTGACCTGCGGCCAAACCTGTGCGCCGCGCGCGAGCGCCGCTTCGTGCAGAGCGAGTGGTTCGAGGTGCTTGCCGCCCGGCGACGCGAACATGGGATACGTGAACGGCCGCCCTATGCGCGGCTGCCACTCGTACACGTCGGCGTATGTGCACTGTGTGCCGGGCGTGATCAATATCACGCCCTTGCCCGCGTCGCCCGCGGCGCGGAACAGGGCCTCGACCTCGTCGGCTTCGGAGAAGCGGCTCGGGACAGGCTTGCCGTCGACCCCGCGGTGCGCGTACGAGAAGCTGGTCGAGAAACCCGCGCCGCCCGCCGCGATCCCCTCGCGGACGAGCGCGCACATGCGCTCGATCTCTTCGGGAGTGGCCGCGCGCTCATAGGCC
>JBEVDP010000102.1:0-4264 GCA_040513235.1 Acidimicrobiia bacterium
GGCGCTACGCGTCTTCGTACAGGACGTCGCCGCGGCGGAGTCGCGTCGCGATGCGGACGATCTGGGGGAGTTCGCGGCGAGTCGGGGTGTGCGCCGCGAGGAAGCGGGCGACGCCGGTGAGGATCAACGCCGACTCGTCGGAGTCTTCCGGCCACTGATGCGCTTGGCGCACGCCGGCCTCGACGGTTTGGAACCAGTGGAAGCCCGCGTCCTCGACGAGCAGCCCGTGCCCGAGCGTCGCAATTACCTCGGCTCGTGAGCCACCCGTATGCAGGAACCCGTATGTCTCGTTGCCGGCGTCATCGACCCCGCCCTGCACTTCGAAGCATCGCGCGAGCGCGTCCAGGTCGCCCTTCTCCGCGCGTGGGAGGCGTGCCGCGGGACCGTTGAGAAAGCGATCGAGATACACGCGCAACGCTGCATGCACGCAGCCGCGTACCAATTCGGGCGTTGGATTGCGTTGCAGCGCGTGGTGCAACGCGTTCGCACTCGTGAACGAGTGGTGCACAGTGTTCCAGTCGCCGTGCTCGTTCTGCACGTGAAAGCGCGTGAGCCGCAACGCAGCCGCGTACGCGATCGCGCGCGCGAGTTGTTCGGCGTCGGCGCCGGCGTGAACTCCGGCGAGCAGTGCGTCGACGACGACATGCGGGTCGTCTTCGAGGAACTGCCACGCGAGCGCCGAGATCTGCCCGTCGGTGAACGCGCCGCGGGTTGGTAGGTCGGGAAGCGCGGCGACCGTCTCCGCCGCGAGCGCGGCCAGGTCGTGAGGGTGCCGCCATTCCGAGAATTCCTCGGAACGTTGCGCGCCGGTGGTTTGGCGCACGAGCGTAGGCAGCACCTGCGGTGCCGCGTTGGCGTCGAGATGCGCCAGCGCCTCGAAGGCCTTGTTCGTGAAGTCGATGGTGTGGCCCTCGTCGAAGAAGACGTGGTCTGTCGCGGCCGCGAACATCATCGCTTCGGCCGCCACGAGCCGGTCGGGTTCGACGAGTGCCGTTTCCAACACCCGTTCAGCCGCGTCGGACGCGCGGGTGTCGACGAAGCGCCGGTACCAGCGCTCGAGCCGATCGACGGGCACGCCGTCGGACGTGAGCGGGCCGACCGGGAAGTTCGGCGCGCGCCCGCGCGTATCACGCGCGACGAACGCAAGACCGTGGACGAGCGCGAGCGCGCGATCTTCCGATGCGAGGTGCGGGATGAGATTCGCCATCGCGATCAGCGTCGTGAGCCCCGCTCCCCAACCCGCGTCGCGGTAACGGGTGCCGAACTCGACGCCGGTGCGCACGATCGCGCTCGGCTCCACGCCGGCTTCGAGCAAGCCGAGCACCGACTTCGCGATCACAAGGGTGATGTCCTCCTCGAGGCCTTCGCGCAGCCGGCGCTGGAGATGCTCGACCGGATCGGGTTCCGGTCGCGCGCGCACGAAGACCTCGTCGCCGCGGACGTCGACGTCGAAGCCGCGCGCGTCGTCGGCGAACAGGTCGAGCGTGCAACCCGACACGAGATCGAAGCGCGCGTGGTGCCAGTGACACGTGACCAGACCGGCTTCCACCGTGCCCTCGTGGAGCGGGAAGCCGAGGTGCGGGCACCGATCCTCGATCGCGTACGCCACGCCGTCGTGCCAGAACACCACAACCGGCAGCGTGCCGAGCTTGGTCCGCAACTGGCCCGTGGCCTGGAGGTCGGTGAGGCTTCCGGCGCGTGTCTCTTGCATGATCGATCCCATCGATGATTTACGCGACGTTGATCTTGCGATAATGTGCCGGGTGATGCCTCCCGTCAAGTCCCATGCAGTCAAGAGCGAACTGGGTGACACGAAGCGCCGCATCGTCGATCTGTTGAAGCGCGCCGAATCGACGCCGGGCGAGCTGGCCGCCGAACTCGGCCTCACCGAAGCCGCCGTCCGCCAGCATCTCGACGCCCTGGCGGAAACCGGCCTCGTCAGCCGTACGACCCGCCCACCCCGGGGGCGAGGCCGGCCCGCGCAGAGCTGGGCGCTGACCGACCTTGCCCGCGATCTCTTCCCTGATCACCACAGCGATCTCACCGTCGAACTGCTCGACGCGGTCCGCACGGCACTGGGTGAGGAAGGTCTTGATCGGGTGATCGAAGCGCGCGCCGTGCAGCAACGCGCGGCATACGCCAAGGCCATCCCTTCCCGGGGGTCGCTGCGGGCGCGCGTCGAAGCGCTCGCCCGCGTCCGGACCGCGGAGGGGTATGTAGCCGAGGTCGTGACCGACGACGGTCCCGGCGTCGTACTGGTCGAGCATCACTGCCCAATCTGCATTGCGGCGGCTTCGTGCCAAGGCCTCTGTCGATCCGAGTTGGAGTTGTTCCAGGAAGTGTTGGGCGACCGCGTGACCGTCGAGCGCACGCAGCACGTTCTCTCCGGCGACCGGCGCTGTGCGTACCGGGTGCGGCCGAGGGCGTAGTGTCACCGGGCTATGCGCCCTTTTCGTCGCTGCGTTGCGCCCGTCCTCCTCCTGTGCCTGATCGCCGCGTGTACAGGTGACGACGACGCGGCCGAACCGGCCTCCGACACCACGACGACTCCCGCCGCCGAGACGCTCGACCTCGACGCGCTGAGCCCCGCGACGTTCGATGCGCACGGCAGCGTCGAGCAGGTCTGGCTCATCGGGGCCGAACCGGGCGCCGAGCTGCGCCTCGTCGACGAGGACGCGGTCGTCGTCGCGACGGCCGCGGCCGATGCGCAAGGCAGTCTCATTTTCCGCGACGTCCCGCCCGCCGACTACCGCGTCGCCGCGGCCGACACCGTTTCCGACGCAGTCACGGTCGTCGCGCCCGACGACCATCCCGACGCCGCGTTCTATGCCACTCAGGACATCGTGCCCGGCTACAGCTACCTGGAGACGCGCGACGGGACGCTGCTCGCGATCAACGTGACGCTGCCCGGTCCGCCCGAAGCCGGGCCGTACCCGACGGTGATCGAGTACTCCGGCTACTCGCCGGCCGATCCCGACTCGCCCCAACCGAGCACGCTCATCACCAGCACGCTCGGCTTCGCGACGGTCGGCATCAACCTTCGGGGCACAGGCTGCTCGGGCGGTGCCTACGACTACTTCGAGACGTTGCAGTCGACCGACGGCTACGACGCCGTCGAGACGATCGCCGCGCAACCGTGGGTCGAACACGGGACCGTCGGCATGGTCGGGGTCTCCTTCCCGGGGATCACCCAGTTGTTCGTCGCCGCGACGCAGCCGCCGCACCTCTCGGCGATCGCGCCGCTCTCGGTCATCGCCGACACCGGCCGCGGCACGCTGCGACCGGGCGGGATCCTCAACGACGGGTTCGCGACCACGTGGGCGACCGAGCGCCAACACGATGCCGAAGCCGCGCCGCAGAGCGGCCAGGCCTGGGCCGGTCGTCGCATCGAAGACGGCGACACGACGTGCGCCGACAATCAGATCCTGCGGGGCCAAGCCGTCGATCTGCTCGCGACGATCGAAGAGAATCCGTACTGGACCGACGAAGTCGCCGCGCCGGTCACACCGGAATTGTTCGTCGATCAGATCACCGTGCCCACGTTCCTCGCAGGCGCGTGGCAGGACGAGCAGGTCGGTGGCTACCTCGTCAACATGACCGACAATTTCACCGGCACCAATCGCGCGTGGTTCACATACACGAACGGCGCGCATACCGATCCGTTCGATCCGGCCACGTTCGTGCGGTGGGTTGAATTCCTCCAGTTGTACGTGGCGCGCGACGTGCCGGTCCGCCCGCCGATCGCCGACGTCATCATGGGCGTGCTCAGCGGCACGGTGTGGGGGACCGCGGTCACGTTGCCGCCCGACCGCTTCGCCGGGGCAACGTCGTACGACGATGCACTGGCGACGTTCGAGGCCGACCCGCGCGTGCGCATCCAGTTCGAGAACGGCGCGGGCGGCGAGCCCGGCCTGCCGTACGCCCGTTTCGAGGCCGGTTTCGACGCGTGGCCGCCCACGGAGACCGAAGCGCGCACGTGGTACTTCGACGCGGACCGCGCGCTTGTCGACGAGGCCCCGACAGGCGACGGGACCGACAGCTACACATCGGATCCGACGCAGTCACACGTGACGACGCTGCCCGGTACCGATACCTCGTCGACGTGGGCGGTGCTGCCGCCCTACCACTGGTCCGCGCCGCCGCTCGGATCAGCGGTTGCGTACGTCAGCGATGCACTCGCGGCCGACACGGTGATGGTCGGCACGGGCAGTATCGATCTCTGGGTGCAGGCCGACACCGACGACGTCGATCTCGAGGTGACCCT
>JBEVDP010000103.1:0-4531 GCA_040513235.1 Acidimicrobiia bacterium
ATCCGTACGACCGAAGTCTCGTCACCGTACAGCTGCGAATATGTCGTTGCACCACCGAGGGCTTCCGCCCAGTAGGCCGCCAGCCTTGCGGTGTGGTCGGGGTGATACCCGTGGCTGAACGCGTGACTCACGATTTCGTCCGCCATCACCCGGTCGTGCCACGCGGCGGCCAAGCGAAGGACCCCGCCGTCACCCCCGGCGGCTTCGTACACGGTTCGCATTGGTCAAGCATCGCATCTGCGCCTCACGGCTGTCCCTCGGCATCGCCGCGATTGCGCTACTCGTCCCTATGGCTGGCGATGTTGATCACGTTCCCGTCTGGGTCGCGCACGAAGAACCTGCGGATGCCCCATGGTTCTTCGGTCAGCGGATGAACGATCTCATAGCCGCGGCGCTGAGCTTCCGCGTAAGCCTCGTCGACGTCGTTCCCGACGTGCACTGACAAGACAGAGTCCTGAGGACTGGTGGCGTCTCGGGTCACGAGTTGGACGCACGCTCGCCCGTCTGGCGACCCGTAGCGCGCGACCCATCCGAGGTTGAAGGCCTCCACGTTCAGTCCGAGGTAGTCGGCGTAGAAGCCGCGCGCCGCGTTGATGTCAGCGACCGGCAGGTTCGGTGTGACTCCCGTTACTCGCACAGAGGCTCCTCTTGTCGCGTCGGTCGCGCCGTCGTCGAGACACGACCGAGCAGGTCGTCGCTCGTGACCTGATGGTAGAAGTCGCGGTCGAAGCGCGCCGTTGTTGCGAAAAACCAAACATTCGTTCCAAAATGCACGGATGACGGAACGAGACGAGAGCTACGGAGCTGGGCTTGCGGAGTTGATGAACCCGGAGGTTGCCCGGAACCCGCAACCCATCTACTCGATGCTCCAGGCGAACACGCCGATCTTCCGTCTCGACGGGGTCGGGGTCATTGTGACTTCGCGGTCCGGAGTCGACGAGGTTCTGCGCGATCCGGAGACGTTCTCCTCTGGCGTCACCGCGCACGACCTCAAGGCCAAGCGACCCCTCATCCCGTTACAGATCGACCCGCCCGACCATCGGAAGTACCGGAAGCTGCTCGATCCCCTCTTCGCCCCGCAGCGTATGAAGCTGATGGAGGACTCGGCCGCGCAGCTTGTCAACGATCTGATCGACGCGTTCGGCGATGAGAAGGAAATCGACTTCTGCGCGCAGTTCTCGACCCCGTTCCCTTCGCAGGTCTTCTTGGCGCTGTTCGGGCTGCCGATGGAGGAACTCCCTCGCTTCCTGACGATGAAAGACGGCGCCATTCGTCCCGACCAGGTCGTCGGCCACGAGCTCGGCCACCCCGAAACCGAGGCGTATCAACAACAGATCGCCGATTCGATCTACGCCTACTTCGAGCAGGTGATCGACGATCCGGCGCGCCAACAGGGCGGCGACCTCATCAGCCACTTCCTGCACGCTGAGATCGACGGCGATCGGCTCACACGCGACGAGATCCTCGACATCTGCTTCCTGTTCCTCATCGCGGGACTCGACACGGTCACCGCGTCACTCGACTGTTTCTTCGGCTATCTCGCCGAGCACCCCGAAGCGCGGCACCGCATCGTCGAACACCCCGACGGTGTGCCGTCGATGGTCGAGGAGATGTTGCGCTGGGAAACGCCGGTCATGGGCTGCGCGCGCGCTGCCACCCGCGATACCGAGATCGACGGCTTCGCGATCAACGAAGGTGAACAGGTGATGGCCCTGCTCGGCGCGGCGAACGTCGACGAGGCCGAGTTCGCCGGCGCCAGTGAGTTCCGCTGGGATCGTGAGGCAAACCGCCATCTCGCGTTTGGTGGCGGCATCCACCGCTGCTTGGGCTCGCACCTCGCCCGACTCGAACTCCGCGTTGCGTTGCGGGAATGGCACCGACGCATTCCCGAGTACCGAATCAAGCCCGGGATCGAGCTCAACTATACGGCCGGTATCCGAACGCTCGACGCCTTTCCGATGCTCCTCGGGCCCGTTGCCTCTCGATGACCGACGATCTCGACCGGCTGTGCATGCTTGCAACAGCCATTGCGCGGACGAACGCGACGGTCGCCGCGGCCGAGCGCGGCGAGGAGACGTGGACCGACGGCGCGACGATCTTCCTCGACACCACCGCGCGCAAGGCGCAGCAGGTCGAGATGCTGTGCGTTCAGGCGTCGCTGCTCGCCGCCGGGAGCCTCCGGCCTGACATCGCGCGGCAACTCGCGCGGCGCTCGACCCTCGCGAGGCGCTACCTCGCCGTCGAAGCGCATCGCGTCCTCTCCGCGTACGACGACGTCTTGCCCACGCGGGTTCTGCGGCTCGTGGATCACGATCTCGCGCGGCGGGTGACCTCCTCCGAGGATTCGTTCGTTCTCGCGCGGAGCGATCAGCCCATCGCCGACGCGCCTCCGGCGTTTGGGACGATCCATCCCCGGCGCATCCTCGCGGCCGAGAAGCGTTCGGAAACCCCAGCGGTGCAGTCCGCGACGAGCCTTGCGACCGCGCGCACGAGTGAGTGGGCCGAGCGCCAAGACGACGAGGACGAGGATGACGACCTCGGGAACCTGCTGTCGAGCCCGGTCGGTGGTGGGGGCGCAGTCGGTCGGCTTCTCGGTCGGCTGCTGTCGCCCGTCAGGAAGCGGAGCGGTGGTGGTCCGCCAGGCGCTGATGCACCGACGCATGTGGCGAGCGGGCGCGCCGGGACGGGACGCCGCGCAGCGGCGTCGAGTAGCCCGCCACCTGCACTTGACGGCGCGCCCCTCACGCCGCGGCACGACACGCGCTATCCCGAGTGGGACGTCCACCATCGCCGCTATCGGCCCGACTGGTGCACCGTGATCGAGAGCGACGCGCCCGTCGACCCCGGAGCGGCCGCGACGATCCCCGACGCGATGGCGCTGCGACGTTCGCTCGCCCGACTCGGCATCGGCCTGACGCGCTGCCGACGGCGTCGTCAGGGCGACGACATCGACATCGACGCCGCGGTCGAGGCACGCGTCGATGCACTGGCCGGATCGCCACACGACGACGACTTCTACGTCGAGAGCTTGCGCCGCCGCCGCGATCTCGCCGTCCTGGTGCTGCTCGACGTCTCCGGCTCGGCCGGCGAGCCCGGTACCGGCGGCCGGTCGGTACACGATCACCAACGATCGGTGGCGGCGGGTCTCACCGCCGCGCTCCACGACCTCGGCGACCGCGTCGCGCTCTATGCGTTCAACTCGCGCGGGCGAACCGCGGTGCAACTGTTTCGGATCAAGCGCTTCGACGATCAGCTCGACGGTCTCGTCGCGCGGCGCATCGACAGCCTCAGCCCCGCGGCGTACACGCGGCTCGGCGCCGCGATCCGGCACGGCAGCGCGATCCTCGACGAACGAGCCGGGACATCCCGGCGACTGCTCGTCGTCGTCTCGGACGGCTTCGCGTACGACCATGGCTATGAAGGCCAGTATGGGGAGGCGGACGCGCGCCGATCGCTGGCCGAAGCTCGACGCCGCGGCATGGGCTGTCTCTGCATCAGCGTCGGCACCGATGTCGACCCGGCCGCGCTGCGACGCGTCTTCGGCACGGCGTCGCACGCGACCGTGCCGAGAGGTGAGCAGCTCCCGTCCGTGGTCGGCCCGTTGTTCCGCGCGGCGCTGTGCGCGGCCGACGCGCAGCGCCGTACGTTCCAGCGCAAAGAACGAAGCAAGGAAGTGCTCGCGGTCGAACGGAGCGCCGGCAGATGACTGCGACGGCGCGACCGTTCTACGTGCCGGTCGGCGACGAGGAGCAGGTGTTCGCGGCCGCGTTTCGCCAACGACTCGCAGTCGTGCTGAAGGGTCCGACTGGCTGCGGCAAGACCCGCCTCGTCGAAGCCATGGCGCACGATCTCGGACGACCGCTGATCACCGTGTCCTGCCACGACGACCTCACGACCGCGGATCTCGTCGGTCGGTTCCTGCTCGAGGGCGGTGAGACCCGTTGGGTCGACGGACCGCTGACGCGCGCCGTACGGGAGGGTGCCATCTGTTATCTCGACGAGGTCGTCGAGGCGCGCCAGGACACAACGGTCGTCATCCATCCGCTCGCCGACCATCGCCGGCAGCTTCCGATCGACCGGCTCGGGATCGTCCTCGACGCCGCGCCGGAGTTCTGCCTCGTCGTGTCGTACAACCCCGGATACCAAAGCGTTCTGAAGGACCTCAAGGACTCGACCCGCCAGCGCATGGTGGCGATCGAGCTCGACTTCCCACCCTCGGATGTAGAGGTGAAGATCGTCGAGCACGAGGCGGGCGTCGACCACGAGCCGGCCGCGCAGTTGGTGCGCCTTGCGAACGCGATCCGCCGGTTGGAGACCGCCGGCCTGCGCGAAGTCGCGTCGACCCGTGTGCTCATTGCAGCTGCGCAGCTTTCCGTCGAAGGCCTCCCGCTTGCGGCGGCGGCGCGCGCGGCGATCGCGGGTCCGCTCACCGATGACCCCATCGTCGGCGCCGGGTTGCGCGAGATGATCGCCACGTATCTCGCCGACCCCGACGAACCGCCGGGAACAGCATGACCACCCAACTCGCGCG
>JBEVDP010000104.1:0-7730 GCA_040513235.1 Acidimicrobiia bacterium
TCTTCATCTGCTGCATGTGCTCGGCGGTGACCACGTTGAAGCAGCCCGTCGAGGTGACGATGATGTCGGCCTTGTCGACGACCGACTCGAGCTTGGCGACCTGGTAACCGTCCATGGCGGCCTGCAGCGCGCAGATCGGGTCGATCTCGCACGGGTGCGCGTCTTGATGTCCGAGTTGGGCGAGGAAGTCGGCAAGGAGCTTGAACCCGCCGGACTCGACGAGCGCGCGACCGATACCCAGGTGTTCGTCCAGATGTGTTACTCGGGCCAGAACTTCGATATGAGCGTGCCCGTTCCGGAAGGTGCAGCACTCACCGAGGTCGGCTTGCTCGACCTCGCCGAGCGCTTCCACGACCAGCACGAAGCCGAACGCGGGTTCTCCTTCCGCAGCCAGCAGCCGGTCCTACGCGGCGTGCGCACGACTGCCCGCGGCCAAACACCCAAGCCCGACCACTTCGCCGAGCTCGGGACGGTCACCGACGCCGAGCAGGCGCGACGTCCCAACCGGCCGGCGTACTGGGGCGCGGGATTCATCGACACGCCGGTATACGACGGCACCGCGCTCGGTGCCGGCGTCGCGGTGAGCGGGCCCGCGCTGATCGAAGAGCCGTTCACGGTGATCGTGCTCGCCCCCGGCGACCACGCTCGCGTCGACGATCTCGGCAACTACGTCATCACCCTCACCTGAGCGTGCGCGCCGTCCTGTTCGACTTCTACGGCACGCTCGCCGAGAAGCACGCGTCCACACCCTCATGGGAATCGATCGCAGCGGAACTGGGCTATGAGCTCGCGCCGGACGCGTTGCGTCAGTTCTGGGACATCGACGGACAGCCCCACGAAGAGCACTCGCAGTCCCGGGAGCACTACGTCGCCTGGCAGCACGCCCGCCTGCGAACGATGCTGGAGGCAAGCGGTGTCCCCGCACCCGACGACGACGTGCTGTTCGCGCGCATCCTCGCGTCGTACAGCTCGACCGCGCGCTTGACCGCCTACGACGACGCGGTACCGGTATTGACGGAGCTGCGGTCCCGCGGCGCCGCGCTCGCGATCTGCTCGAACTGGGACTGGGACCTGCGCGAGGCGATCGCCGCTGCGGGACTGACAGGTCTGGTCGACGTCGTCGTGTCCTCGGCCTGGGTCGGCGTCCGCAAGCCGCATCCGCACATCTATGAACGCACCTTGACCGAGCTGGGTGTCGACGGCACCGACGCCGTCTTCGTCGGCGATACGTGGAGCTGCGACGTCGAGGGCCCCCGACGCGAGGGCATGCGCCCGGTCTACATCCGCCGGCCTCACTTCGGCGTCGACTTCACCGCGCCTCCCGACGGGGCGGCGTCGGTACCGGACCTACGGGTGCTGCTCGAACTCGTGCAGCCCTGACGACGCGCGCCGCGCGCGCCGCGGCGCCGAGAGGACGTTGGTGCTGTCGATCCACTGGTCGACTGCGCCGACACCGCGCGCCAAGCCGGCGACTGCGGGCTCGGAGATCGCCGCGAAGCACGCATCCGCGAACCGCTCCGCTCGCAAGACGCGGAAAGGGCGTTCGTAGTAATCGCGCAGCGACGTGCCGACCGGCTCCGTGATGCCGGCCTCGTTGTGCATGCGGGCGAGAATCGACGCAGCTTCACCGATCGCGGCCTCGCGGTGCGGCCAGGTGCGAGCCGTCAACGCGCGAGCGAAGTGCGGGGCCAGTTCGCCCGCGCCGGCCAAGCGGTCGAATGCGGCGCCCAACCACTTCGTATACGGGGCGTAGCACCGCGCGAGCAGGAAACAAAGGCGCATGAGCTCACGCACGAGGCGTGCCGCGACCAGCCGGGAGCCGAGGTCGTCGCCGACTTCGCCGGTGCGCCCGACGAACACCTCTTCTTGCGCAAAGCGCTGCCACTGGCAGCCGACGAGGTACGCCCAGACGTCGCGCGGATACCAGTCGAGCGCCCGGCGCCGCGGTTGGAGCACGTCGAGGTCGTCGGCGAACACCTCGCCCGCGGTCACGCTCAAGAACAGTTGCGACGGCGTCCCCAGCCAATCGGCAAGCGGCACGCCGGCCACCGGGTCGAAGCCGAGCACGTGCCGGAACCACTCCCCCGCCTCGTGGATCTCGACGCGATGGGCGACGGGGCCGTCGTCGATCTCGGCGAGAAGGCGGACGCCGACCTCGTCGGCGGGGGCGAAGTTCGTCGACCAACCACCGAACGTCAGCGGAAGGGTGTTCGCGAGCAGGTCGATGATCGCGTCGCGCCGCTCCATGTCGTCGGGCCGGAGGAAGAGGAGCACGCGCGGTCCCCAGTGGTGATCCGTCGAGCGTTCGGTGTCGAAGCCGAGGACCTCGGAGCCCGGGCCGATCAGCGCGGCCGCATGCGGCACGTCCAGCGCGGGCCGTACGAGTTCCGTGTAGAACGATCGCGCGAGCTGAAGACCCGGAACGAACGGCGGCACGCGCTCGACGCTACTTGCCGCTATCGCGCTTCATGCTGTGGGTCGAGCCGCCGCTAGAGCCCGAACTTTGCTGCGATCACGATTGCGACCGCCTCGGGCGGGCCGTCGAGCTCGACCACCGCCGACTCCTTGCGGCCCGAGAGGAACAAGACGATCTCGCCGGGTTCTCCGGTCAAGATCACCTTGGGATCCTTGTCTTTCACGACGCGCTCGAGCCCGGCGGGCGTACGCAGAACGAGGCCCTCGTTCTTGAGGCGCCGCTTGGCGAGCATCGAGCTCATCCGCAGCGAACCCCAGAGAAAGTCGTCCATCTCGGCGTCAGTTGGGCGCGGGCCCTCGCCATTGGCCCGGCGGACGTCCTCGTGGTGGATCCAGTTCTCGCCGACGTTCAGCGCGGCCATCGGGCCGCGGAACCAAAGCGGCGGGCCGCTCCGCAGCTTGGCGACCATGGCGTCGTAGCCCGTCGCCTTCTGCTGCTCCATCAATTTCTCGGTGTGCCGGCCCAAGGGCCCGCCGAAGACGATGCCGGGCCCGCTGTCGATGCGCGTCTCCCGCACCAGGAGATGCGCGGCGAGATCGGCCGTGAGCCACCCTTCGCACAGCGTCGGCGCCTCTGGGCCAACGGCGGCAAGCGTGTCGCACAGGGCGCCGCGCTCCTTCAGGAGGAGATCGGTCGTGCTCACGAGTAGCTCCTCAGTTCGACCGTGTTGCCGTCCGGGTCTTTCACGTAGAGGCTCGACGCAAAACCTTGCGCGCCGAACAACCCGTCGGCGCGCTGCGAATCGGGGAACTCGGTCGCGAGTGCGTCGAGATCGGCGGGGTCGATCACGAGGCAGAAGTGGTCGAGGTTCTGGCCGTCACGGGGCGCTTCGAACAGGTCGATGATCGTCGTCGGTGTAATGCGCACCGAGGGAAACAACACTTCCTTGCGCCGCCACTCCTGGACGCGTTCGCCTTCGAGGCCGAGCGTGTCGCAATAGAACGCGATCGACCGTTCGACGTCGGCGACTCGCAAGACGATGTGGTCGAGACCGATGACGCGGATCGGCGGCATGCGCGGGAGGCTACCGCGGCAATCCCAATATCCGGTCGCCGACGATGTTCTTCTGGATCTCGCTCGTCCCGCCCGCGATCGACGCGGCCTGCGACCACAACCACTGCTTGGCCCAGCTGCCCTGCAGCGGCGCGCTCGCGCCGACCACGGCGAGCGCACGAGCTGAGAGGGCCTGCGTCATCTCGGTCCAAGCCAACTTCGTGATGCTGGACTCGGGACCGGGTTCGATGCCGCGGGCGAGCCGCGAAAGCGTCCGCCAGTTGTGCAGACGCAGGATGCGCAGCTCCACGAACGACTGCGCGAGCGCATCGGCGATCTCCACGTCATCGAGTCGATCCGATGTGGCCGCGAGCTGCCACAGCTCGTCGAGGTACACCTCGTGCACGACCTGTTCCTTGAACGGGAACGCAGTCCCGCGCTCGTGCGCGAGCGTCGTGTTCGCCACTGCCCAGCCGTTGTTGAGGGCACCGACGAGGTGGTCATCGGGAACGAACACCTGGTCGAAAAACACCTCATTGAACTCGGCGTCACCCGTGATCTGCACGAGCGGACGGATCTCGATGCCGGGCGCCGTCATGTCGACGACGAGATACGAGATACCCGCGTGCTTGGGTGCCTCGAGATCCGTGCGCGCCAGGCAGATCCCCCACCGCGCGAACTGGGCGTACGACGTCCACACCTTCTGACCCGACAGCAGCCAGCCGTCGTCGGCGCGGACGGCCTTCGTTTGCAAGCTCGCGAGGTCGGAACCCGCATCCGGTTCCGAGAAGAGCTGGCACCACAGCTCATCGGCAGTCAGGATCGCCGGCAGCCACCGCTGCTTTTGCGCAGCAGTGCCATGCGCCAACAACGTCGGACCGGCCAGGTTGATGCCGACCCGGTTGATCGGCTGCAGCGCGCGGGAGCGCGCGTACTCCATGTTGAAGATCGCGACCTCGACCGGCGACGCGCCCCGACCGCCATACTCCTCGGGCCAGTGGATGCCCACCCACCGGCCTTCGGCAAGGCGCGCCTGCCAGGTTCGGCCCGCTTCGACTTCGGCCGCGATCGACTCGAAGCGCGGTGGGACGTCAACATTGGCCGCCAGCCACGTGCGCACTTCCTGCGCGAACGCGAGTTCCTCGGCTGTGAAGCTGAGGTCCACGTCAGAGGTCCCAGAAGCGTTCACGGCCGTAGTGCCGGAACGACTCCTGCAGCGCGGTCTCGTCGGCGGCCGTGAAGCGCCGGTACGTGGCATCACCGCGGTTACGGACGTACACGGCATCACCACCGACGCGGTCGGCGCGGAACTTCTGCTGAGCGAGCGTGCGTTTCACGATCTTGTTCGTGCCGGTTGTGGGCGGGTCACTCACAATCCTCAGGTAGCGCGGGCGCCACTTCGCTCCGATCTCGGCTCGCGCGTCGATCCACGCCGCGAACGCGTCGGGATCGAAGCTCGCGTCGTCGGTAACGACGAGGCCGGCCATGACCTGATCACCGGCCTGGTCGTCGGGGACGCCGTAAACCGCTGCCAGTACCACACCGGGCGCGCCGCGCAACGCCTCCTCGATCGGTCCGGCTGGGAAGTTCTCGCCGTCGACCCGGATCCAGTCGGCGTTGCGGCCCGCGAAATAGAGATACCCGTCGGCGTCCTTGTAACCGAGGTCGCCCGACCAGTACCAACCGAAGCGCGTCGTGTGCGCGGTCGCCGCGTCGTTGTTGTAGTAGCCCTCGAACGGGCCTGATCCCTGGGTATTGACGATCTCGCCGACGCTCTCCTCGGAGTTGAGCACGCGTCCGCCGTCGTCGAGGACGGCCCGCGCTTTCTCCTTGCCTGTCTCGTCGACGATCTGCACATGGTCCGGCGCGTGGCCGAGCGCGCCCGGCCGGGGGTCGGCGTCGCGATTCACCGCGACCCCACCCTCGGTCGCACCGTACGCGTCGATCACTTCCAACCCGAACCTGCGTCCGAACGACGCGACGACCTCGGGCGAGCCCTCGTTCCCGAACGCGACCCGCAACGCATTGTCGGCGTCGTCGGCTGCTTCGGGTTGCGCGAGGAGGTACGCGAGCGGTTTGCCGGTGTAGTTGAAATACGTCGCGCCATAGCGGCGCACGTCGGGCAGCCAGCGCGACGCCGAGAACCGCCGGCCGAGGCTGACTGCGCACGGAGTGACGAGCGACGGCGCCCACCCGACCTGGACCGCGTTCGAGTGGAACAGGGGCATGCACACGTAGCCGACGTCGTCGGGCCCGAGATCCATGATCATTCGCATGCGATTGCCGGTGACGAGGAGCCGGCGCTGCGAGCAAATGACGGCCTTGGGCGCATCAGAAGTCCCCGACGTGAAGATCAGCGCCCAGATCGAATCGATGTCGGGTTCGAGTCCGGGATCGGCGGCAGAAGCCGGCAGTTCCCGGGCCAACAAGGTGCCGAGTGCGGGCGGCGGGTCGTCGGCGTCGACGAAGCGAGTCGACACGAGCACCGGTGGCAGTTCGGCTGCGATCGGGGCGAGCAGCGCCTCGTGGCGCGGTTCGGTGATCACGAGGGCGCAGTCGGTGTGCTCCACGTCCCGCAAGAGGTGCTCGCCGCGCCGGGTGTGGTTCAGCCCGACGATCGCCGCGCCCAGCAACGCCGCGCCACCCAGTGCGAAGAGATAGTCAGGCGTGTTGTCGAGCAGTACCGCGACGTGCCGCGGTCCGGTTGCGGGCAGCCGTTCGGCGAACAGGGCCGCGAACCGGCACGACTCCTCGTAGTACTCGCGGTGGGTCCAGGCTTCGGCGCCGAACTTGATCGCGACGCGGTCGTCGTGCTCGGCGGCATTGCGGCGCAAGAGCGCGGCCGCATTCGGAGCCACCAAAGGCGCCTGCCCGGGCGCCGGTACCGAGCGTGAGCGCAGGTCCGCCATCGGGCGGATCCTAGAGCGGGTCGTGCGCCGCGAGCGCTGTGAGCAGCGGAATCGCGGCGATCTTCTCGGCGGTCAACTCCGACCAGTCCAAGCGCGGCAGCCGGTAATCGTTCGAGCGCGGGCACCGCACGACTCGCGTCGGCGTCACGACGAGATCCACGTGGACATCGTGCGTCGACGTCGGGATGTCGCGGCGCGCTCGGACCTGCACGTCGTGCACCGTCGTGACGACCACCGTGTCCTGGTCGACGAGACCCGCGGCTGCCGCGAGCGCGAACTCCAGGTCGCTGAACCCGCCGCCCTTGCCCAGCCGGGCCCCGTCCAAACCGACCGCGACACAACCGGCGACGACGAGGTCGACGGGCACCATGGCGTCGAGTGCAACTGTGCGCGCCGACCGGGCCGCGTGCTTGATCGTGACGGCCCGGCGCGGCGGGTCGGCGAGCGCGGCGGGATCGAGAACGAAGAACGGGTTGGCCTCGACCAGCCGGGGCACTGCCATGTAGAGGAACTTGCCGTCTTCCAGCGCACGCACCCGGACCGGCAACTGCGGCGAGTCCGGATTCGACTTCACCGTCCGCGCCGCCTCCCACTCCGAGGTGGCCGCGAGGGCGGCGGCGGCCGCTTCGGCACCAACGAAGTTCGGGATGCGGTTCGGCGGCGCGGGAAAGCGCCTGATCCCCGGAACCGACATTGCGTCCCAGACCTCTTCGCGCAGCCGCGCTTTCGCCGCGAGCAGCTCGGGCGGTCCGCCGGCATCGTGATCATGACCCTTGGCCGTGGCCGGCAGCGTACGCTCGTCCTCCGATGGGCGCCGGAACCTGGGAGAGCCACCACGCGATCACCGCGTTGCTCTACCGCTACGCGGAATGCATCGACGCGGCCGACTTCGACGGCATCGGCGCGCTGTTCGCCGACGGCAAGATCACGAACGAGGGCTACCGCGGCGCGATCGTCGGCCGCGACGCGGTGCGAAACCTCTACGCGGGCACCAACCGCGTGCATGCGGACGGCACGCTGCGCACCCGCCACCTGGCCGCCAATGTGTTCGTCGACATCGACGAGAACGCCGGGACGGCGACCGCGCGTTCTGTCTTCGTCGTGTTCCAGGCCACCGATGCCCTTCCGTTGCAGCCGATCGTCGCCGGCCGGTATCACGATGCGTTCGCACGCGGCGAGCACGGCTGGCACTTCACGCACCGCCACATCCTTTTGGAACAGGTGGGCGACGTTCGCGAACACCTGACCCTCGACCTCGCCGCGAAAAAGGAGACCTGACAGTGCCCCAGATCGACATTCCCGACGGCAACGCCGACCCCGAAGTCCGGGTCTGGGCGCTGCGACCCGAGATG
>JBEVDP010000105.1:0-6377 GCA_040513235.1 Acidimicrobiia bacterium
CGAAGCCGTCGGCGAGGTCGGCCATGAGCGCTTTGCGCTCGTGCATCGAGCCGACCACCCGCAACTCACTCAGTTCGCGATGCCCGACCTCACGCGCGAGCATCGCCTCGGGGATGACACCGATCACTTCGCCACCCCGTTCCAGCGTTGCGTCGGCGAGCACGCCCATCAGGCCGACGTTGCCGCCGCCGTACACGACACCCAGCCGACGTCGCACGAGCGCGCCTGCGAGTCGTTCCGCGGCGGCCGCGTACGCCGGGCGCGCGCCCACGTTCGAACCCGCGTAAACGCAGATTCGGTTCACGGGGTACCCCGCCTCGTCAGCGCTCACCTCGGGGGTCAGGACTGGAAGTCCAACGACAGCATCTTGATCGCGTTGCCGCGGCACACCTTGTTCACGGTCTCCTGGTCGAGATCCTTCATGATCTCCTCGGCGACCTTCTTGGTGTGCGGCCACGTCGAGTCACTGTGCGGGTAGTCGGTCTCGAACGTCACGTTGTCGCGGCCGACCGCGTCGATGTTGTTCAGGCCGTGCGCGTCGTCGAAGAAGCAGCCGTAGACGTGGTCGAAGTAGTACTCCGACGGCGGTCGCTTCACCTTGTCGGCCACGCCGCCCCACCCGCGGTTGTCTTCCCACACCTTGTCGGCGCGTTCCAGCACGTACGGGATCCAGCCGATTTGGCCTTCGCTGTACGCGATCTTCAAGCGCGGGAAGCGCTCGAAGACACCCGACATCAGCCAGTCGGTGAGCGACATCGCCGCGTTCATGTACGTGAGCGTCGAGCCGACGGCCGGCGGCGCATCGGCCGATGTCGACGGCATCTTCGACGACGAACCGATGTGCATGTTGACAACGGTGCCGGTCTCTTCACACGCGGCGAGGAACGGATCCCAGTACCCGTCGGCGTCGTGGATCGACGGGAACCCGAGGAACGGCGGGATCTCCGAGAACGTGACCGCGTGGCAGCCCCGATCCGCGTTGCGCCGGATCTCGGCCGCCGCGAGGTGCGCATCCCACAACTGCACGATGATCAACGGGATGAGGCGGCCGTTCGTGCCCGCACACCACTCGTCGATCATCCAGTCGTTGTACGCCTTCACACACAGATCGCCGAGCACCTCGTCCTTGCGTTCGGCGAACGTCTGACCGCAAAAGCGCGGGAAGCTCGGGAACGCGAGCGACGCCTCGACGTGGTTCACGTCCATGTCTTCGAGGCGTTCCTTTTGACTCCAACACCCGGGCCGCATGTCGTCCATCGTGATCGGGCTCACCGTGATCTCGTCGCGCGGGTAGCCGGCCGCGGCTGACAGCCGCGTGAGCGGCGACGCGAGATCCTCGACCAGCCACCAGTCGCAGTAGGTCCCATCTTCGTTCGGCCCCGCCGATTCGAACGAGAACACGCCGCCGACGAACGTCATCGACTTGATCTTGCGCCGCTCGATGCGCGGACCGATCGCCTTGTACTTCTCGGGCAGTCGGTCCTGCCAGACGTTCGGCGGCTCGATGACGTGATCGTCGACCGAGATGACCCTCGGGATCTCAACCATGCGAGCAGCGTAATTGACGGACCGTCAGGTACTCACGAACGCGGGCTCCCCACCAGCGAGACGACGAGCACGGCCGGGACGTCGCCGCGGTTGACCCACCGGTGCCGAGTTCCGTTCTGGATGTAGGTGTCGCCCGCGCGCAACACCGTCTCGGCACCGTCGTCGAGCTCGAGCACGACCTCACCGGAGACGACGAATCCGTAGTCGATGGTGTCGGTGGTGTGCATTCCCGGGTTGTCGGGCTCCAAGTGCTCCGCCATTCCCGGGAGCTTCGCTTCGAACTCGGCGAGCGCCGCGGCGAAGTCGACGTCGGCGCCCAGCTGCTCGCTCGCGGGTGCAACGGTGAAGAGCCCGAAGCGGAACCCCGCCGGGGCCGGGAAGTAGCGGGGCGCGTCAGGCCGGGACCCGTTCGTCGGGAGCGGCACCCGGTCGTCACTCCCCCAGATCTGGTGGAACTCGTAGCCCGGCAGCAAGGCCGGTTTCACGGGTGCAACAGCCTCGTCGCTCACGAATACCGACTTGCCCTCTGATGTCTGACCGGTCACGACTCTCCGTACGTCCATCGCGCCGACCGTAGCGACCGGGCTCAGCACTTGCACGCCCGGCGCCGAGAAAAGTCGTGTGCGGCGATTAGTGAGACGCCCACGCAGTGAGCAGGGCGTCAGTCGTCGTAAGTGTCGCGACGAGGTGCAACGAGTTGTCGAGCACCGCGTGCGCGTACTCGGCCGGCACGCCCGCGACTGCGTCGCGCGGCATCACCATTTGATAGCCGTGGTTCACGGCGTCGAACGCGAAGTTCGTCATGCCGATGTTCACCGAGACTCCGACTCCGACGATCGTCGTGACACCCAGGTTGCGCAGCATCGCGTCGAGTTGCGTACCGCCCATCGGGCCGAGCCCATGGTGGCGCGGCAGCACGACATCCTCCGGCGCGACGCCGATCGATTCGGGGACTTGGACCGCGGCGCTCCCCGGCGTGAGCCGCACATTCGACTTGGCCACGCCGAGGAACAAACGGGCGTTGCGGTTCGCCCCCCGTCCGTCGGCGCGGGTTTCGGCCGTGCAGTGGAACACAGGGATGCCGGCGGCGCGCGCTGCCGCCGCGAGCCGGGCGCAGTTGCCGATCAGATCGACGGCCGCCGCCGCTTCGGCGAGCGCGGGCAGCGCCGACTTCTCGCCCACGACGCCTTCCTGCACTTCCTGCAGGACGAGCGCAGTGTGAGCGGGAGCGACGAGGGCGGTGAGGTCGAGCGGCATTCGCGGAAACGCTACCGGCCTATAGGCGCGGAATGACGGCGTGGAGAAGGTCGGAAATTTCGCGTGCACAGTCGAGGAAGACGTCGAGGTCTCCTCCCGCGGGATCGACGACATCTTCGTCGGGTTCGAGCATCACTGCGTGCAAACGCATCGCCGCGAGCCGCTCCCAGAGCGGCGCGCGGCTGACCGGCAGATCGCGCGCGAGACGCTTGAGCGTGGCCGTGCGCGGCGCTGCTGCTGGGTGGGTTCGGCGCATCCAGAGCACGTGCTCACGCGCGAGCGCGATCACGAGATCGGCGGTGTCGAGTTCGTGCGCCGTGGCCTGCCGGCTGCGGTGATCGGGGATAGGCAGGCCGAGTGACGCGATCGCGTCCCGCGTGCGCCAGCTCATCGGCATGCCCTCAATCACGTGCGTCCCCGACGTCGTGACCTTCAAGCCCTCCACGTGTTCACGCAAAATCGCGCCCGCCATGACCGACCGGGCCGCGTTCCCGGTGCACAGCGTGACGACGTGGAGGTCGGGCATCGCGGGAGGATAAGGGAGCAATCGATGCCGCGTCCGACCGGAGCGGCGGCCACAATGGCGACGTGTCCTTTCGCCTTGTCATGCTGCGCCACGGTCAGAGCACCTGGAACCTCGAAAACTTGTTCACTGGTTGGGTCGACGTCGAACTCACCGACCGCGGCCGGGACGAAGCGCGCGAGGGTGGCGCCGACCTCCGCGCCGCGGGCGTGTTCCCCGACATCCTGCACACGTCGGTCCAAGTGCGCGCGATCCGCACGGCGGAACTCGCACTGGAAGTGTGCGAACGATCGTGGATCCCGGTGCGGCGTTCGTGGCGTTTGAACGAGCGGCACTACGGCGACCTCCAAGGCCGCAACAAGAAGGAGACGGCGGAGCAATACGGCGCCGACCAGGTGAAGATCTGGCGTCGTTCGTACGACGCTCCGCCGCCGCCTCTCGCAGTCGACGACCCGCGTTGGGGTTACGACGCGCGCTACGCCGCGCTCGACCGCAACGTTCTGCCGCGCGCGGAGTGTCTGAAGGACGTGCTCGACCGCATGTTGCCGTGGTGGTACGACGCGATCGTCCCCGACCTGCGTACCGGAGCGACCGTGCTGGTCGCCGCGCACGGGAACTCGCTCCGGGCGCTCATCAAGCACCTCGATGGCATGACGCCGGAACAGGTCGTCGAGCTGAACCTGCCGACGGGCGAGCCAGTCGTCTACGAGCTCGACGATGACTTTCGCACCGTCCACGATGTCGGCCCGGGCGGGATCCGCGGCCGCTACCTCGCCCCCCAGCGGGCTTTGGCCAAGGCCGACGCGGTCGCCAAACAGGCCGGCTGACGGGACGGGGTGACCGAGGTCGAACCCGCCGCGGCGCCCGCCACCGAACGGATGTAGCTGTAGACGCTCGTTGCACTCGTCGTCGGACCGCGCGAAATTCGTGCATTCCGCCACGGGCGGATCCGGTGGCGACCTGGGAATGGGGGCAGTGCAGACCGGCAGCGACGCAGCGGCACGCGTGCGCGCCCTCGACGGGCTCCGTGGCGTCGCCGTGGCGGCGGTCGTCCTGTTCCATGCCGAGTTCGGACCGGCCGGCGGCGGTTTCCTCGGGGTCAGCGCGTTCTTCACCCTGTCGGGCTTTCTGATCACCTCGCTGCTGCTGCGAGAGCAGTGCAGCACGGGCAGTATCGCGCTGGGCGCGTTCTGGGCGCGCCGCGCCCGTCGCCTCCTGCCCGCGGCAGCGATCGCGCTCGCAGGTGTGCTCGCGTACGGGATGTTCGCGGCCGATGCCGATCAAGTGCGCGATCTCCGTGGCGACGTGTTCGGCGCGATCGGCTACGTCGCCAACTGGCGATTCGTCGTCGATGGCCGTGCGTACACCGAACTGTTCAGCGCGCCGTCACCGCTCCAGCACTTCTGGTCGCTTGCGATCGAAGAGCAGTTCTACCTCTTGTTCCCGTTGCTCGTGTTCGCGGTTCTGCGCGTCGGCCGCGGTCGCTCCTTGCTGTTGGGCGGCGTGCTCGCGGCCGGGATCGTCGGATCGATCGCCGCGTCACACGCCGTCGCCGGCGATCAGCTCCGCGCGTACTACGGCACCGACACCCGAGCGTCGGAGTTGCTCGTAGGTGCGCTTCTCGCAGTCGTCTGCTTGCGCTGGTCGGGTCCGCGCACCGAACGGGGCCGGACCGTGCTCGGGTATGCGTCGCTCGCCGCGGTCCTCGTGGTGTTGTTCCTCTGGGTCACGGCGGATCAGCACGACCGGTGGCTCTTCGAAGGCGGCCTCGCCGTGCACGCGGCGCTGATCGGGCTCGTCATCATCGCCGCGCGGGCCGACACTGTCGTCGCGCGCGGGCTCGGGAACCGCGTGCTCGTCGGGCTCGGCCTGATCTCGTACGGCGTGTACCTGTACCACTGGCCGCTATTCCTGTGGCTCTCTCCCGAGCGCACCGGCCTCTCGGGGCCTGCCCTGTTCGCGCTGCGCAGCGGGGCCACGCTTGCGATTGCTATCGCTTCGTACTTCCTGATCGAACAGCCGGTGCGCAGCGGGCGCCAATTGCGGGGCGCGTGGCCACGCGTCGTCGCGCCGGTCGCCATCAGCGGGTTCGTCGTGCTCGCGATCGCGGTCACTGCCTCGCCCCCTCCGCCACCGTTCGTTCTCGAGCCCGTCGCCGCGAACCCACCCGCGCCGGCACCAGCGGCTGCGGCCCGGCTCCCGGTCGTCGCGCCCGACACGTCACTCGTCGCTCAACCGGCTCCGACACCCGCGGCGCCCGTCGCGTTCCACCGGGTGCTCGAGGCGGTCCGGCCGGTGCGCGTGCTCGTGGTCGGCGACTCGGTCGGCGTCACGCTCGGGCGCGGCATCGAACTGTGGGGCAACGAGACCGGGCGCGTCACGGTCCGAAACGAAGGTCGCCTCTGGTGCAGCCTCGGACGATACGTGCCCCGCGCCGACGGGTACCGCGACCCCGTCGATCAAGGCGAAGGCTGTAACGACTGGGAGTCACGGTGGACGAGCGCGATCAAGCGCTTCGATCCCGACGCGGTAGTCGTGATGTTCTCCATCTGGGAGACAGTCGGTCGCGTGCTCCCGGGTGCATCCGGCCTCGTCTGGCCCGGCAACCCGTTGCACGACGAGTGGCAACTCGCCGAGTACCACCGCGCTGCGAACGTGCTGACGCAGCGGGGCGCGGTGGCGACGTGGATGACGATCCCCTGTTCCGACAAGGAGCACAGCGGGCCGGGCTCTCCGCTCTGGTTCGTGAACCACAACACGATCGGCCGTCTCGACCGCGCCCGCGACGAAGTCCAGATCCTCGACCTCGATCGCGAGACGTGCCCGCGGCACGCGTACGCGTCGGGCTACGCCAGCATCGACCCGGCCCGGCCGGACGGTCGCCACTACTCCGATGCGGGCGCGCTCGCCGTCGCACGTTGGGCGCTCCCGATCATGTTGGGCGACGTCGCCGCGCCCGAACCGCCCACCACGCTGCACGCACCTCCCGACTGAGGGCGGACATCAGAGCGCGAGCGGGACGGCTCCGGAGCCGTTGGTGTAGCCCTCG
>JBEVDP010000106.1:0-5348 GCA_040513235.1 Acidimicrobiia bacterium
CAATCGTCTCCAGTTCACGCGTGCAATGGATGATCGCTCCGTCCTGCACCGACGTGCGCGCTCCGATCACGATGCGGCTCTGGTCGCCGCGCAACACCGCTTGTGGCCAGATGGTCGACTGCGGCCCGATCACGACATTGCCGATGATCGTCGCTTCGGGGTGCACGAATGCATCGGGATCGATCTGGGGCGACACGTCGCCGAGGGCGTAGAGCGGCACGGGCGTTAGTCTGGCCAACATGCGGGTGGACGTGCATGTCAACGAAGTGGCCGAGCAGGGCTACACGATCGTCGAGGACGCGATCGAGCCCGACTTCGTCGACGCCCTCAACGACGATCTCCTGCGGCTCGAGGAGTTCTTCGCGGTCGAGCCCGCGCCGAATTCGTTCGAGGGCCACCACACGATCCGGATCTACAACCTCCTTGCCTACGGCGCGCTCTACGAACGCATCCCGGTGCACGACCACGTGCTGCCCGTCGTCGAGGGCGTCCTCGATCCGGGCTGCCTGATCTCGTCGCTCTCCTCGATCTCGATGCTCGAGGGCGAGACCGCGCAGCCCATCCACGCCGACGACCAACTCATCCCGTTGCCCAAACCGCATCCGCCGACGGTGTGCAACTCCATGTGGGCGCTCACCGACTTCACCGAAGCCAACGGCGCGACGCGCCTCGTCCCCGGCTCCCACCTCTGGGACCACTCGCCGAACTACGGCCAGGAGTACGACTCGATCGCAGCCGAGATGCCGAAGGGATCCGTCCTGATCTGGCACGGCAGCCTGTGGCACGGCGGCGGGGCGAACACCACACCCGACCGCCGGGTCGGCATCGCGATGAACTACTGCGCGGGTTACATCCGTCAGCAGGAGAACCAACAGCTCGGCCTCGAGCGCGAGACCGTCGAAGGCTTCGAACCGAGGCTGCGCCGCCTCGTCGGTTACAGCGTGTACAACGGCCTGATCGGCCACATCAACAAGCACTCGCCCGAGCAGCTCCTGCTCGCGGACGCGCCCACGGGCAGCGACATCATCTGGGACCAGATCTGACATGAGCGAGCGTGAAGCCGCCGGGAACTGAGAACGTGACGAACCTTTTCGTTGACGACGTCGAGGGCGTGCGCGTCCTCACCTTCAACCGCCCCGACAAGCTCAACGCGTTCGACACCGCGCTCTATCAAGCGTGCGGTCTCGCGCTCGACGAAGCCGCGGCCGACGACACCGTCGGGTGCGTCGTGCTCACTGGTGCCGGCCGCGCGTTCTCCGCGGGGCAAGACCTCGCAGAGATGGCCGAGATCGCGAAGTCGCCCGGCACCTCCGACGCCGCGAGCGGGTTCCCACGCTTCATCGACACCGCGGCCGTGTTCGAGAAGCCGTTGCTCGCGGCGGTGAACGGCCTCGGGGTCGGAGTCGGGCTCACCGTTTTGTTGCACTGCGACGTCGCGTTCATCGCCGAGAGCGCGCTCCTCCGCGCGCCGTTCGTGCCGCTCGGCGTCGTCCCCGAAGCCGCGGGCAGCCTTCTGATGCCTGCGATCATGGGCAACCAGCGCGCCGCGGCCGCCCTCTATACCGGCGACTGGATCACCGCGGCCGAGGCGGTCGCGAGCGGGCTCGCGCTCGCCGCCGTCCCCGACGCCGAAGTGCTTCCGCGCACCCTGGAGCTCGCCACCCGCATCGCCGCGCAGCCACTCGGCGCCCTCGTGGGCACGAAGCGGATGGTGATCGCAGGCCGTCTCGATGCCATCCGGGCCGCACGGGCACGCGAGGACGGCGCCTTCGCCGCGATGATGGGCGCGGGCAGCGAGAACGCGGCAGCACTGGGCGCCTTCCTCGAAGGTGGCAACACCCCGTAGTCTCCCCGCCCATGACGATCGCGCAGACTCGCAGCGGCAAGGTCGAGGGCACCGAGAACGACGGTGTGCTCGTGTTCAAGGGGATCCCGTACGCGGCGCCGCCGGTCGGCTCGCGCCGGTGGCTCCCGCCCCAGAGGGAGGAAGCGTGGGAAGGCGTGCGTGACGCGACCTGCTTCTCACCGATCTGCGCGCAGGCCGCGTCGGCGATGCAGATGCTCTTCGGAGCCGGCGCCGAGCTGAACGTGAGCGAAGACGCGCTCTGCCTCAACGTGTGGACGCCCGGGTGCGACGATGCACGCCGGCCGGTGATGGTGTGGATCCACGGCGGCGCGTTCGTGCTCGGTTCCGGCGACACGCCCTGGTACCACGGCGACGCGTTCGCGAAGCAGGGCGACGTGGTGGTCGTCACGCTGAACTACCGCCTGGGCGCGTTCGGCTTCCTGCACCTCGCCGACCATTTCGGCGACGCGTACGAAGGCTCCGGCAACGCCGGCATCCTCGACCAAGTGGCGGCGCTGGAGTGGGTGCGCGAGAACATCGCCGCGTTCGGCGGCAACCCCGACAACGTGACGATCTTCGGCGAGTCGGCCGGCGGCGGCAGCGTCGGCACGCTGCTCGGGATGCCGGCAGCGCGCGGCCTGTACCAGAAGGCGATCCCGCAGAGTGGCGCGTCGTCGTGGTGGGCGACACGCGAACGCGCCGCCGAAATCGCCAGCACCTTGCTCGAGGGGCTCGGCGTCAAGGCGGGCGACACCGACGCGCTCCAGGCGCTCACGATGGAACAACTCGTCACCGCGATGGCCGCGCTCGGTGTGGTCGGCAATCAGAACGGACTGCCGTTCCAGCCGGTTGTCGACGGGACCTCGCTTCCGCAACCGCCGTTGCAGGCGATCGAAGCTGGAAACGCGGCCGGCGTGCACCTGCTCGCCGGCACCAACCGGCACGAGGCGACCCTCTTCAACCTCATGCTCGGCGTGGCCACCCTCCCCGACGACGAGATCGCCACCCGCTTGGGCCCGTGGTTCGACGGCGACGCGGCGACCCTCGTTGCCTCCTATCGGGCCCGCCGGCCGGATGCGGTCGGCCTCGACCTCTGGACCGACATCAGCAGCGACGCGATGTTCCGCATCCCGGCCATCAGCCTGGCCGAGACGCAGCGGGCCCACGCTCGCGTGTGGATGTATCTCTTCACCTGGGAATCACCGGCGTTCGGCGGCGCCCTCAAGGCGACCCACGCGCTCGAAATCCCGTTCGTCTTCGACGCCCTCGACGCGCCGGGCGCTTCCGTATTCACGGGCGAAGGGACCGACCGCGAGCCCGTCGCCGACGCCATGCACCGGGCCTGGATCGCGTTCGCCCGCACCGGCGACCCGAACCACTCCGGCCTCCCCCATTGGCCCCAGTACGAGCCCGGCCGCCGAGCGACGATGCGCTTCGACACGACGATCGAGGTGCTCGGCGACCCGTTGGGCGAGGATCGGGCCTCCTGGGGCGGGTACCGGCGCTAATTCCATTTTGAGCGCGCCAGATCATCGACATGGGGACGCCCGCGATCGAAGCGCTGCCCTCGCCGAGTAGCCGCGATTACGGCGCCCGGAGGTGCCAGGCCTTCTCGCGCACGAAGCTGCGGATGCCGGCCTCCGACATCGATACGCCGAGGCCAGACTGGCGTCGCCCGGCCCAGGGCAAGCGCACGCTCGACCGGTCGGCGGTGTTCCAGTAGGCGTTGCCGACCTCGAGCCGCCCGAGGATGCGTTCCGCGCGCGCCCGGTCGGTGGTGAAGACCGCCGCCCCCAGCCCGTAGTCGGTGTCGTCCATCCGGGCGACGGCGTCGTCGTCGCCGTCGACCTTCACGATGCCGATGACGGGGCCGAACGACTCCTCGCGCATGAGCGCCATACGGTCATCGACCCCGATGACGACCGTGGGCTCGAACCAGTTCCCGGGCCGGTCGACACGGGAGCCGCCGGTGAGGACCTTGGCGCCGCGCTGCACCGCGTCGGCGAGCTGCGTGTCGAGCACGTCGAGTTGCGCGGCTCGCGCCATCGGGCCGATGTCGGTCGTCTCGTCAGTCGGCGGGCCGACGCGATAGCCCTGCGCAACTTCGACGAACGCGTCGACGAACTGGTCCCAGATCGACGCATGGACGTACACCCGCTCGGTGGCGCTGCACGATTGGCCGTTGTTGTAGAACGCGCCCTCCGCGACGGCGAGCGCGGTGCCCTCGACGTCGACGTCGTCGCAAACGTACGCGGCGTCCTTGCCCCCCAGCTCGAGCTGCACTCGTACCATCCGGTCGGCAGCAGCCCGCAAGACAAGTTGTCCGGTTGCGTACGAGCCTGTGAAGCACACCATGTCGATCTCGCACGCGACGAGCGCGGCACCCGTCGCGCCGGCACCGACGACGGCCTGCACCACGTCGACGGGAACACCGGACCGGTGCATGAGGTCGACGAGCCGCAGCCCGGTGAGCGTCGCCAGCTCCGACGGCTTGTACAGCACTGCGTTGCCCGTCAACAGCGCGGGCACGATGGTGTTGAGGCCGACGAAGTAGGGATAGTTCCACGCGCTGATGTGTGCGACGACCCCGACCGCCTCCGACGTGACGCGTTCCTCGACGTCACCGGCCGAAACAAGACGCGGCGCGATCACCGTACCGGCGTGCTCGAGGTTCCAGTCGACGCGTTCGACGACGCCGGCGATCTCGTTGCGCGCCTGCCGGATGGGCTTCCCCATCTCGCGCGTCGTGAGCGCGGCGCACTCGTCGGCTTCAGCCGCCAGGAGGTCGCGAAACGCGCGCAGCGCGGCGGCTCGCTCGGCGTAGGGACGCGCCGCCCAGCCAGGTTGCGCGCGGCGCGCCCGCGCGAGCTTCTGGCGGATCTCGCTCTCCTCGGTGACGGCCACCGAACGCACGACGTCTCCGGTCGCGGGATCACGCACCTCGATTGAGTGCGGGACCGCCGGCTCGCGCGGGAGTTCGGGCTCGACCTCCGGCTCCGCCACCGTTCCGGCCGGCGCGGCCGGCGCGACGATGGGTTGCGCCGCAACGGGAGGCGCATCAGGTTCGGGTGCGAGGAGTTGTGCCCACCGCGACTCCTTCTGGCCGGGTCGGCGCGGGTGCTGAACGGTGTACTCGCGCGCGGCGAGGCGGCCCAACACTTCTTCCACGTCTTCCAGCGATCGGAAGCGATGCCACCGTTCGGTGCGGCCCTTCAGCTCTCCCGGTGTCTGCGCGCCGCGGAGGAAGAGCACGCCGAGCACCGCGAACTCCGCAGCATTGATGCCGAGCGCTTCGTCGGCGACGTGCCGGTGCTTCACGACCCGCTGACCGGTGGCCATGACGCGCCGGCTGAGACCCTTCTCGCGAAGGCTGTCGAGCGTGCGGTCGACCAGCTCCTCGGGGTAGTGCGCGATCGGATCGCGGTTCGTGGTCTGATTGCACGCGCTGACGAGCGCGTTCAGCGAGAGCGGGTAGTTGTCGGGCGTCGTGACGGACTTCTCC
>JBEVDP010000107.1:0-3975 GCA_040513235.1 Acidimicrobiia bacterium
CAGCGAGATCCAGGACCCGATCACCGGAGCGGCACGCGCGGCGCTGATCGGCGAGACTGTCGAGGTGCTCGTCGACGGCCGCGAAGACGGTGCGCTCGTGGGGCGTACCTACCGCGAAGCACCAGAGATCGACGGCATCGTGCGCATCGCGGGCGCCGAAGGCCGCCCCGGCGCAACCGTGCACGTCCGCGTGACCGGCGTCGCGGGTCCCGACCTCGAAGCCGGACCAACATGACGGCCGATCGGATCATGCGGCGCCGTTTCGGACAGGGTGCGCTGGCCACGCCGGCCAATCTCGTCACGATGCTCCGGATCCTCGTCGCGGTCCCGACACTGATGCTCATGCACGATCGCGGCTCGAGTTGGCTCACGGTCGCGCTCTGGGCCGCGATCACTTCCACCGACAGCCTCGACGGCTGGCTCGCGCGCCGCGATGGCGCGACGCGCTCGGGCGCGTTCCTCGACCCGGTCGCCGACAAGCTGATCGTGATCGGTGGTCTCGCGGTCCTGGCCGACCGCGGCGACTTCCCGTGGTGGCCGGTCGTCATCATCGCGATCCGCGAGATCGGGATCTCGATCTACCGCTCCCAAGCGGGCCGGCGCGGCGTCGTCCTCCCCGCGCAACGCTGGGGCAAGTACAAGGCGTTCACGCAGTACATCGCCGTCGGCGGCGTGCTGCTCCCGTGGACCGCCGACTGGCACGACGCACAACTCGTCGTGCTCTACTGCTCGACCGCGCTCACGGTCGTGTCCGGGCTCGCGATCCTCCGCCACGGCTACGTCGACTGGCAGCGCCAAGACACCTGAAGGGCGTCCGCGTCGTAGGCTCCGGCGATGCGCTGCGAGGTCCTCGCTATCGGTACGGAACTCCTTCTCGGGCAGATCGTCGACACGAATAGTGCCTGGATCGGTGAACAACTCGCGCTGTCGGGCATCGACTCGTACGAGCATCGCGCGATCGGCGACAACAAGACACGCATCGTCGACGCGTTGCGCGACCTGTTGTCGCGTTCGGACGCGGTGCTCGTGTGCGGCGGTCTGGGCCCGACGCAAGACGACCTGACGCGCGATGCGATCGCCGAATTGATGGGCGTGCCGCTCGTGCGGCGCATGGATCTCGCCGAACACATCGCGACGATGTTCCGGGCGCGCTTGCGCGACATGCCGGAGAACAACCTGCGCCAGGCCGACGTGCCCGAGGGCGGCGAGGCGATTCACAACCCGATCGGCACCGCGCCGGGGCTGCGCTGTCCGGTGGGCGACAAGATCGTCTACGCGGTGCCCGGGGTGCCGTACGAGATGCAGGAGATGGTGACCACCTACGTCATCCCCGATCTCCTTGCAAGGTCGGGTGTCGCGTCGACGATCGTGTCGCGCTCGCTCAAGACGTGGGGTACCTCGGAGTCCGCGCTCGCCGAGATGGTCGCGCACCGGCTCGACGCGCTCGACATCTCGGGCGATGCGACGATCGCCTTCCTCGCGCGGGGCATCGAAGGCCTCGTGGTCCGCATCACGGCCAAGGGCGCGACGGAAGCCGATGCGTGGGCGACCGTCGACAAAGAGGAGAAGGAACTGCGTGAGATCCTCGGTGATCTCGTGTTCGGTGTCGACGACGAGACGATGGAGTTCGCCGTGCTCGACCGCTTGCGGACGCGAGGTTGGTCGCTCGGCGTCGCAGAATCGGTGACGGGCGGATTCATCGGCGCCCGCATCGTCAACGTGCCCGGCGCGAGCGACGTGTTCCGCGGCACGATCGGTGCCTACGCGACCGACGTCAAGCGCTCCGTGCTCGGCGTGACCGCCGAGGTGGTCGTGAGCGAGGAAGCCGCCCGCGAGATGGCCGAAGGCGCGCAGCGCGTCCTCGACGCCGATGTGGGCATCGCGGTCACCGGCGTCGCGGGCCCGACCGAACAGGACGGCATCGCCGTCGGCACGGTGTGCTTCGGGATCGCCCTGCCGGGCCAGCGGACCGAGACGATCTCGTTCCGGCTCCCTGGTGATCGCGAACGTATCCGGCAGTTCGCGACGATCTCGCTGTTGAACCTGCTGCGGCAACGTCTCGACGCGCTCTAGGAGGTCTCTCTATGGAGACGACGGCGCAGCGACCGGAGGGGAGCGAAGCGAGGAGTCGACCCATGGACATGGAGACGACCGCGCCGCGACCGGAGGGGAGCGAAGCGAGGAGTCGACCCATGGACATTCAGATCCAGATCAACGTCGATTGTTCGGATCTCGACCGCATGGCCGACTTCTACATCGCCGCGCTCGGCTACGTCGCGTACGGCACCGCGGGCGAGCAGTACCGCTCGATCCTCCCCGGAGATGGAAAGGGGCCGACGCTCGTGTTCCAGAAGGTGCCCGAGCCGAAGTCGGTGAAGAACCGAGTGCACCTCGACCTGATCGTCGGGGACATCGAAGCCGAAGCCGAGCGGTTCGTCGAGCTCGGCGCGACGCGCGTCAGCGCGGAGCCACTCGGCGAGTACGGCTGTCAGTGGATCGTGATGCACGACCCCGAGGGCAACGAACTCTGCCTCTGCGACAGCTGACGTGACGCGCGCCTTCGTCGCGGTACGGCCACCCGACTCCGTGCTCGACGCGGTTCCCGCGATCGACGTGCCATCCGTGCGGCCGACGACGCGCGAGCAGTGGCACATCACGTTGCAGTTCCTCGGCAACGCCGCCGACATCGACGCGGTTACGGACGCGCTGCAACGGTTGGAGGTCCGAGCCGGCACCGCGCAACTCGGCGGTCCCGGCGCGTTCCCGAGCGCGCGGCGCGCCACCGTGCTCTGGCTCGGACTGCGCGAAGGCAGTGAGCTGCTCACCGCGCTCGCGGCCGCGGTCGGGGAGCGCTTGACGCCCCTTGGCCACCCGCCGGAGACGCGGCGGTTCCATCCGCATCTCACCCTCGGGCGGTGCAGAGCGCCGACCGATCTGCGTCCGCTGCTGGAGGTACTGGGCGACCCGCCGGTCGGCGAGGTGTGGACGGTCGCCGAGGTCGTGGTCTACGAAAGCCGCTTGCAACGGGCAGGCGCGCAGTACGTGCCGCGCGCCGCCGTCACGCTGCCGGCCGGCCCGCTGCTCGCCTGACCTCGTCGAGGCCGAGCACACCGACGATCTGACCGTCGACCACCACCGCGACCGGCACCCCGCGTTCGAGCGCGGCGCGCGCCGTCATGTCGGGGCTGACGGCGGGCACCCGCGCGAGCGGGATCGCGACCTCGCGAACGCGGGCGGTGTCGACGCGTTCGGGTGGGACTGATCGCATCGCGGCGGTCTGCAGGATGGCGGTGGGTTCGCCGCCGAAGCCGGTGAGTACGACGCTCGGCGGCAGCGCCGATCCGTACGTCGCGCGCAGGTCGGCCACGGTCGTCCATTCGGGTGCGAGCGGTGGCGTGGGGCCCATCAGTGCGCCGACCGTGTGGTCGTCGAGCGCGCGTGAGATGCGCGCGCTGAGCTCTTCGGAGCGTGACGCGTCGATCACGAACCAACCGATGAGCACGGTCCAAAGGTCTGCGAACCCGCGTGCGGTGAGCGCACCGATCACGCCCACCGCGATGAGCAGGACGCCGACGACGAAGCCGGAGCGCGCGGCGGCGATCTGCGCGCGGCGCCGGTCCTTGCGTATCGCCCAGATGATCGCGGCGAGGATGCGGCCGCCGTCGAGCGGCGCGCCCGGCAACAGGTTGAACACGCCGAGCACGAGATTGACGAAGCCGACGTAGAACGCAACCGCCGGCAGGAGACTGCCGTCGCCGAGCGATGCCGAGAGTCCGAACGCGGCTCCGACGAGGGCGACGCCGAGGCCGATGCTGGTCGCGGGTCCGGCGATCGCGACGAGAAACTCGCTGCGTGCGTCCTTGGCTTCGTCCTTGAGGCGGGCGACGCCGCCGAGCAACCACAAGGTGATGCCTTCGACGCGCTGGCCGCGGCGTTGCGCGACGAACGAGTGCGCGAGCTCATGAGCGAGAACCG
>JBEVDP010000108.1:0-4828 GCA_040513235.1 Acidimicrobiia bacterium
GCACCTGCTCGCCCTCGCCAACGAAGCGCGCGTCGAGCTCGAACTCGAAGACTTCAACCGAATCGGCGCGCGCGTCCCGCACATCGCCGACATGAAGCCTCACGGCAAATACCACATGGTCGACCTAGACCGCGTGGGTGGGGTCACCGTCGTGTTGCGAGAACTGCTCGACGCGGGTTTGCTGCACGGCAACTGCCTCACGGTCACGGGGAAGACGATTGCCGAGAACCTCGCCGATGACGCGCCGCCGGCGCCCGACGGCGACGTCGTGCACCCGTTGTCGGCCCCGATCCACACACAGGGGGGCATCGCGGTCCTGCGGGGCTCGCTCGCACCCAACGGCGCGGTCGTGAAGGTCGCCGGCATCGACGAGCTGCGCTTCGACGGGCGGGCGCGAGTGTTCGACGGCGAGGCCGCGGCGATGGAAGCGATCCTTGCCGGCAGCATTCAACCGGGCGACATCGTCGTGATCCGCTACGAAGGCCCCAAGGGTGGCCCCGGGATGCGCGAGATGCTCGCGATCACGGGCGCGATGAAGGGCGCGGGCCGCGGTGCTGATGCCGCGCTGATCACCGATGGCCGCTTCTCGGGCGGTACGCACGGCTTCTGTGTCGGCCACGTTGCGCCGGAAGCGGTCGACGGCGGTCCGATCGCGTTCGTCGCCGACGGCGACCGCATCGTGATCGACGCCGAGGCGCACACGATCGACCTCGAGGTCGACGCAGCCGAGATCGCACGGCGCCGCGCGAACTGGAAGGTGCCCGAGCCGCTCTACACGAGCGGCTTCCTCGCCAAGTACGCCCGCCTCGCCCAAGGTGCCGAAAAAGGAGCGATCACGAACATATGAACCCGCCACACGAGGCCGTGAGCGAGTTCTGCGAGCGAACTGGCGGGAGTGGCGAGCGCCCGCGGGCCTGGTATCCCGGCCCGCAGCGAGCGCGACCCAGCAAGCAGGGAGCGATCACGAACACGTGATCGCGCGCTAGCGGAACCTTCGCTCGATGTCGGATGCCGCTTGCGCGAGGTCCTCACGGTCAGCGGGTGCGAGTTCGGCGACGAGCGCGGCAAGTTCGGCCACCGCGTCGCGCACGTCGCTCTCGATGGTCTTCACCTGTGAGAAGGGAAACGCGATCGTGATGTTCGGGCTGCCGTGCCGCCCGCCGACGAAGTTGGGTCGCCGCGCCGGCTGTTGGTCGTCCATCGATACCCCCATTGCGATCCAGCGAGTGTGCCGTGCCTGAGATCCTAGAAGTCGAAGCCGCCCGGGCCGTTCTGGAGGAGAGGGCGCTCGGCCGTGAGATCGCGACCGTCTACGCACCCGACTTGTGGTTTCTCAAGCGCGGGACCACGCCCGAAGCGGTGACGCATGCATTGCGCGGCAACGAGTTCACCGCTGCTCGCCGCCGGGGCAAGTCGATGTTCCTCGATACTCGCACCGGGACGCGCCTCGGAATGCATCTCGGGATGAGTGGGCGGGTGCTCGTCGATGATACAGAGACGACGGTGCAGCGACCGGAGGGGAGCGGAACCGGGAGTCGACCCCTGTTCATCGAAGCCGGCGACCCGCTCATCTATGCCAGCAACCGCCGAGTGCCCGCGTGGCATCGCTTCGGCGTCGAGTTCGACGACGGTGGCGCGTTCTTTCTCCGCGATCCGCGCCGGCTCGGCGCGGTCGAGCTCGATCCCGACGAGTCTCGCCTCGGTCCCGATGCGCTCACGGTGACGATGCGCCAACTCGACCAGGCGCTCGCGCAACGCACGGCACCGGTGAAGGCGGTCTTGATGGATCAAGCGCGCGTCGCGGGTCTCGGCAATCTGTTGACCGACGAAGCCTTGTGGCGCGCCGGCATCGATCCCGCACGCGAGCCGCGTTCACTCAGCGGCGACGACCGGCGCACGTTGCACAAAGCGATCCGCTCGACGTTGCGCGTGCTCGGCCGGCGGGGCGGTAGCCATACCGGCGACCTGCCGCGCGCCGTGGATGCCGTGTGCCCCAAGGATGGCACACCGTTGGTGCGACGCACGATCGGTGGTCGCACGACGTACTCGTGTCCCGCGCACCAGCTCTAGTCCCAGAGCGGCCGGCGCTATTCCCAGAGGGGGTGGTCCTTCACGTCCCAGCAGCCACCGTCGTCGTGGTCGTAGTAGTCGTCGTTCCCCGGGTCCAGGACGATGTCATCCTCCGCGCGACGCGGCCCGTCGTACATGAGGTCGTTCGGGTTGTCGACGACGTGGCCGTTGTTGCCGTAGTTCGGCGCGCACACCTCGACGGCACCCATCGTGTGCAGGAGTTCGTGGGCCAGTGTCGCGGGCAGTGGATCGGGCCACTGCGACGACGTCGACGCCGTCGTCTGGCACGAACCCATCCAGACGACCGCGAAGCCGTCGGCGCTGCCTTCGCCGCAGCGCACTTGGGTCTCGAACTCGACGGGAACGAACACGACGAGCAGCTCCTCGTGGCCGGGTTCGAGGCGCCCGGCGAACTCGTCGCGCACGAGGCCGGCCGCGTCAGCGCGGTTGACCAGCGTGGCGGCGTCGACCGTGAGCGGCACTTCCTCGACGTCGATCACGCCGTCGGTGCGCGCGATGCGCAACCGGTCGGCGGTCTGGCTCTCCAACCAGTCGTCGACGACGGTCAGTTCGTGGCGGATCGCGTCGGGCACCGTGGCGTCGGCGTTGACGTCGCTCGGGATTGCGTATACCGCGGTGAGCTCGTTGGGCCCTTCGGCGAACGCGCTGGTGGTGTTGCCCCCGCCTCGCCCGAAGAGGAACCACACAAGGAGCACGGCCGCGGCGAGCAGTGCCCAGGGCAGGAGCTTGCGGAGCCGGCCCGGGCCGCGGGCCCGGCGGTTCCGACGCGCCGCGGCCTTTCCCTGACGCTGGAAGTCGCGCGCCTGTTCCGCCCGTTCGCGTGCGCTGGGTTCCTGGAAGCGCGCCCCCTCGACGAAGCGGTCGTCGAGCGGGGAGTCGAACCCAGGGGGACCCGCATCCCCGTCCGCCACGCCGTTCCTTCCGTCGTCAGGTGGTTGCAGAGTACCGATCGACCCGCGGGGCCTTGCGTTCGGAGGTCAGGGCGGGTGATACTCTTCCTTCGATGTCCCGCACCGCCCACCTCCTCGTAGTAATCACGTAGCGCACGGCGTCTCTTCGCGTCCGTGCGCTTTTCGCCCCTCGCCTGTGCGAGGGGTTTTTCACGTCTGGATTCACCCTGTCGATGGGAAGCACATGAAGCTCACTGGAGCCCAAGCCCTCATCAAGGCCCTCGAGATGGAGGGGGTCGAGGTCATGTTCGGCCTGCCGGGCGGAGCGATCCTCCCCGTTTACGACCCGCTCATCGACTCGTCGATCCGCCACATCCTCGTGCGCCACGAGCAGGGCGCCGGCCACATGGCGTCGGGTTACGCGCACGCCACCGGCCGCCCCGGTGTCGCGATGGTCACGAGCGGCCCGGCTGCGACGAACATCGTCACTCCGTTGTGTGATGCGTACATGGACTCGGTGCCGTTCGTTTGCATCACCGGGCAGGTGCCGTACCGGGTGATCGGTACCGACGCGTTCCAAGAAGCCGACACCGTTGGCATCACGATGCCGGTCACCAAGCACAACTGGCTCGTCTCCGATGCGCAGGACATCCCGCGCGTCGTGCGGGAGGCGTTCCACGTGTCGACGACGGGCCGGCCGGGTCCCGTTCTCATCGACTTCCCGAAGGACGTCGCCAACGCGCCGATGGACTGGTACTGGCCCGAGAAGATCGACCTGCCCGGCTACAAGCCGAACGTCAAGGGTCACCCGAAGCAGATCAAGCAAGCGGCTCGTCTCATGCAGGACGCGCGCCAACCTGTCATCTACGCGGGTGGTGGCATCCTCAACGCGGGCGCGTCGGCACAGCTGCGTGACCTCGCGGAGCTCACGGGGATGCCGGTTGTCACGACGTTGATGGCGCGCGGCGCGCTCCCCGACGAGCATCCGCTCTGCCTCGGCATGCCGGGTATGCACGGCAACTACACCGCGATCACGTCGCTGCAGAAGGCCGATCTGCTCGTCACGCTCGGGGCCCGGTTCGACGACCGCGTCACCGGCAACCCGTCGACGTTCGCACAGAACGCCAAGATCATCCACGTCGACGTCGACCCCGCCGAGCTCGGCAAGGTGCGGCGGGCCGACGTCCCGATCGTCGGCGATGCCAAGAGCGTCATCATCGAGCTCATCAAGGCGGTGCGGAGTGAGCACGAGAAGCACGGAACGCCCGAGATCTCCGAGTGGATCGCGACGTTGCGAGACTGGCAAGAGCGCTTCCCGCTCAAGTACGAGCAGGAAGAAGGCGGCCCGCTGAAGCCGCAGTTCTGTATCGAAGCGCTGCGCGACAACACGCCCGACGACACGATCCTGTGCTCGGGCGTTGGTCAGCACCAGATGTGGGCGAGCCAGCTGTGGAAGTTCAAAGGTCCGAACACGTGGGTCAACTCCGGCGGTCTTGGCACGATGGGCTACGCGGTCCCCGCGGCCATTGGCGCGAAGGTCGGTCGCCCCGACCGGATGGTGTGGGCTGTCGACGGCGACGGCTGCTTCCAGATGACCGCGCAGGAACTCGTCACCGCGAGCGCCGAGCGCATCCCGATCAAGGTCGCGATCCTCAACAACGCCTACTTGGGCATGGTGCGCCAGTGGCAGGAGCTCTTTTACGAGGAGCGCTATAGCGAGGTGTACCTGTCGCCCGACCTGCCCGACTACGTCAAGTGGGCGGAGGCGATGGGTTGCGTCGGCATGCGCGTCGACAATCCCTCCGATGTCGTGCCGACGATCGAAAAGGCGAATGAGATCGATGACC
>JBEVDP010000109.1:0-2794 GCA_040513235.1 Acidimicrobiia bacterium
GCCCACGCGATCACGGGCACCCCGGAGAGCGCGCCGAGCGCGGGCATGATCACCGAACCGAGCGGATCGATGTGCGGAACGGGATTCAGCGTCAGGCGCCCGGCCCGCCTGGCGGTGTCGTCACCGAACCACAGCGCGACGACGCCGTGGCTGATCTCGTGCAGGATCACGGCCACGATCAGCGCGACGAACCAGATCAGCGTCCACCGATCGATGCTCACGAGGGCGGCTTCAGCGTCGCTTGGACGCGCAGGCCATACAGAGTCGCGCGGCCGGCATGGCTTCGAGCCGGGCCTCGCCGATCGGACCGCCGCAGGACTCGCATACGCCGTAGGTGCCCTGGTCGAACTTCGCGAGCGCGGCGTCGATGTCGGTGAGCGTCTCCCGGAGCGTGCCCGCGAGCGCTTCCACCTCGCCGCGTTCGGCGGTCACCTGACCCGAGTCGGCGAACCCTTCGTCGAACGAATTCCGGTCGATCCCGAGTTCCTGGAGCTGGTCATGCACGCGATCACGTTCGGCCACGAGGTGGTCGCGCAACGAGGCATGTATCGACTCGGCCATGGGGCGGAGTGTACCGCGATGGGGGCTTTTCAGGGTCGTGCGCTTGGGACGCGGGAACCCGCCCGGGCCCGGGGATGGGCTGCCTCGTATACGGTCCGGAGCCGCTCGGGCGACACCCTGGTGTACACCTGCGTGGTCGACAGGGTCGCGTGTCCCAACAGCTCCTGGACGACCCGCAGATCGGCCCCGTGATCGAGCATGTGGGTCGCACACGAGTGCCGCAGCACGTGCGGGGAGAGCTGCTCCGCGAGGCCGACCCGCTGACCGGCGTTGCGCACGATCGTCCAGCACGCCTGGCGCGAGATGCGACTCCCACGCGCGTTCAGGAACACTGCGTCGGTCTCGGGCGTGCGGCGGGGGCGTGCGACCCGCAGGTGGAGCCGACCGTCGCGCAGGTACTGCTCGAGCGCGCCGCGCGCAGTGCGTCCGATCGGCACCACCCGTTCCCGCCCGCCCTTGCCGAGGACGCGCACGAGGCCGTCGGCGAGATCGAGGTCGCCGAGATCGACGCCGACGGCTTCACTGATCCGGATGCCCGTCGCGTAGAGCAGCTCGAGCAGCGCGCGGTCGCGTTGGTCGCGAGGAGCGGCACCGACGACCGCGCCGAGCAACGCGTCCACTTGCCCTTCGTCGAGCGCCTTGGGGATCCCTTGCGGCACCCGCGGCGCGCCGACGTCTTCGCTCGGGTCAGCGGGCAACAGCCCTTCGCGTGCGCAGAAGCGGTGGAACGAACGCACCGCGACCAGCCCGCGCGCGATTGACGCGGGCGCGAGCGCGCGTCCGTTTTCGTCGCGAATCTCACTGAGGTGCGTGACGTACGCGTGCACGGTCTGTTCGCGGATGGCGCTCGGGTCGGTGCAGCCCTGACCTCGCACGAACTCGGCGTACCGCGCAAGATCGCGCCGGTACGCGGCGAGCGAGTTGGCCGCGAGGCCCCGCTCGACCGTCAACCAGTCGTCGTGCTCGGCGAGCAGCCTCCCGAGCTCGTCCATTATCTCTTTCCGCTCAGGCCCGTCGTCACGTCAGGAGGAGACGCGTTCCAGCGCGTCGATCGGGAGTCGTGGTGCCCGACCGTCGGCGCGCTGGCGCGCGGCTTCCACGAACGCGCCGAACAGCGGGTGCGGCCGGTTGGGCCGGCTCTTGAACTCGGGGTGCGCTTGCGTCGCGACGAAGAACGGGTGGTCGACCAGTTCGACGAACTCCACGAGAAGCTGGTCGGGGGAAGTTCCCGAGCACCGGAGACCGTGCTCCTCGAAGACCTGGCGGTACCGGTTGTTGAGCTCGTACCGGTGACGGTGCCGCTCGTACACGACCTCTTCGCCATAGATGTTACGGATGCGACTTCCGGGTTCGAGTTTCGCCGGGTACGCGCCCAGCCGCATCGTGCCTCCCATGTCGACCACCGACTTCTGCTCGTCCATGAGATCGATGACCGGGTGCGGCGTCTGACTGTCGAACTCCGACGAGTTCGCGCCGGTGAAGCCGCACACGTCGCGGGCGAAGTCGATGACCGCGGCTTGCAGTCCGAGGCACAACCCGAGGAAGGGCACATCGCGCTCGCGTGCATAGCGCGCGGCCGCGATCTTGCCTTCGATGCCGCGGATGCCGAACCCGCCCGGCACGACGATGCCGTCGAGCCCCGCGAGGCGGCCCTCGGCGAGCAGACCTTCGGTGTCGTCGGCCGCGATCCAGTCGATGATGACCTTGACGCCCGACGCGTAGCCCCCGTGCTTCAGCGCCTCGACCACCGAGAGATAGGCGTCCGGCAAGTTGATGTACTTGCCGACGAGGCCGATGTGGACTTCCTGGTCGGCCGAACGCACCCGCTCGACGAGCGCGCGCCACTCCGTGAGGTCGGGTTGGCGATCTTCGAGGCGGAGCACGCGGCATAGGTAGTTGTCGAGGCCCTCGTCGTGGAGCACGAGCGGGATCTCGTAGAGGATCTCGGCGTCGATCGCGGAGACGATGCCCTCGGCCGGGACGTCGCAGAGCTGGCTGATCTTCTCCTTGAGCCGGGTCGGGATCGGCCGGTCGCTGCGGCACACGATCGCGTCGGGCTGGATGCCCCGACTGCGCAGCTCCGTGACGGAGTGCTGCGTCGGTTTGGTCTTCTGCTCGCCCGACGGTCCGATGTACGGGACCAGGGTCACGTGGACGTAGAAGACGTTCTCCCGCCCGACCTCGTTGCGGAACTGCCGGATGGCTTCGAGGAACGGGAGGATCTCGATGTCGC
>JBEVDP010000110.1:0-4316 GCA_040513235.1 Acidimicrobiia bacterium
GAGGAGGTCGATCGCGGTCCCGAGGGTGTTGCCGCGCACGTCGGGAACCGTGACGAGATCGGGTCCCCTGCTCACCACGACCGCGACCGCCGAACCGTACGGCGCCTCGTTCCCTACGGGCGGGTTCGTCTCGATCACCGCGCCGGCCGGGACGGTGTCGGAGAACTCGTCGCTACGCGTCACGGTGAACCCGGCACCCGTGAGAGCCGCGTTCGCGACGTCGAATGTGGAGCCGACGACTTGCGGAACCGGTACCGGCGCGCGGCCCTTGCTGACGACGAGCGTCACAATCGACTCGGGCGGCACTTCAGTGCCTTCGCCGGGTTCCACCGCGAACACGATCCCGGCCGCGACGTCGTCGCGGAACTCCTCGCGCGCGGGCGCGAGCGTGAAGCCCGCAGCCCGCAGCGCGGCTTCGGCATCGGCCAACGGTTGGCCGACGACGCTCGGGATGGCGACGGGCGCGGGGCCGGCAGAGACGGTGAGGTCGACAGAGTCGCCGCGCGTGAACTCGCCGCCGGGAGGCGACTGCGCGATGACGGTGCCTTCGGCGTCGGGTGCATCGACGGTCGCGACCACTTCGGCGTCGAGCCCCGCGGCGTCGGCGGCCGCTTCCGCCTCCGCAACCGTCAACCCGACCAGGCCGGGCACCTCGATGCTCGTACCGCGCACCTGCGCCAGCGCCACCGCCGCGAGCGCGACCGTCACGAGCAAGACCGCACCGACGACGTACGGCACCAAACGCCGGTTCCCCTTCGGCGCCGGCGCGATCTCCGCCATGGCGACGGCCGCGTCCTGATCGAAGAGCTGGGCCGTGGCCGTGGGCGCTTGCGTGCGCGTGGGGTGCGGGTCGGTACCGTCGAACATGCCCGCGAGCACGAGCGGCGGCGGCGGCGGGAGCGCGTCGCCGACATCGGCCAGCGCGGCGCGCATCGTCGCCGCGTCGGGATAGCGCTCGTTTGCGTCGACCCGGCCCGCGCGCTCGACGACTGGCGCGAGGGGACCGAGTGCATCGGGCGCGGCGAGAGACCGCTGCGTGCGCGCGGTCAGCATCCCGATGGTGGTGTCGGCGGAGAACGGGACCTTGCCCGCCACCGCTTCCACGAGCACGAGGGCCAGCGAATACAGGTCGGAGCGCGCGTCGAGCTGTACGCCCATCGCTTGCTCCGGCGATGAATACCGCGCAGTCCCGAACACGGCGCCCGCCGGTTCGGTCCAGCTCGCTTCGGCCAGCGCGCGTGCGAGGCCGAAGTCGGCGACGCGCACGATGCCGTGCTCGTCGAACAACAGGTTCGCCGGCTTCACGTCGCGGTGCAGGATGCCGCGCGCGTGCGCATATTCGAGCGCGGCCGCAACGTCTCGGCCCATCCGGGCGGCCTGCGGAACTGTGAGCAGCGTCGGCTGGTCGAGCATGGAGCGCAGGCTTCCGCCCTCGAGCAGCTCGAGCACCATGAACGGAACCTCGTCCTCGCCCCAGTCGTGAACCGTCACGATGTGGGGATGGTGCAACGACGCCGCAACCTGGGCCTCGGCTCGGAAGCGCCGCAGGAACGCGCGGTCCTCGGCGAGCGCGGCATGGAGAACCTTGACCGCCACCCGCCGCCGCAGGCGCGTGTCCTCGGCCACGTAGACCCGGCCGCTCGCACCTGTACCAATCGCACTGTGCAGCAGGTAGCGACCAGCGAGCACGCGGCCCGCGAGATCGCTCACCATGCTGCGGGCCATGGCGGCAACGGTACCGGGCGGTGCCCGAATTGACGTGACATCGAGTTCACGGAAATTCCCCGGGTCGGGGTGGCCCCGAAGGCACGGGTAGCGTCGGCTCCGTGAAATTGCGGCGTCCGAAGCATCCCGAACGCGTCGTGATCGTCGGCGTCGGAGCGCTCGTCGTGCTGAACCTCGCGATCTTCGGATACAACTCGCAAGACACCAGCGTGGGCAACGAGAACCGCCCGACGGCGATCCAATCGGTCACACCGGTCGAAGAGTCCGTGGTGCGGCCGCAAGATCTCGTCGGCGTCGATCTGCGCGACGAGTACCAGGGCATGTTGACGATCGCCGGGCGGCCGATTCCTGACGACCAGGTCGAGGGCGACCACGCGCTCGGGCAGTTCTACTTCCGGCCCGGCGAAGGCAAAGAGTTCCGCGAGTTGCCGGAAGGGCGGATCGAAGTCATCGTCGACTACTGGGCGCAAACTGAGACGCTCGAACAAGCCGACGCCGCAAACGAGGTCTACTCGTACACGTGGCGCTTCACGGTCGGCTGATTGCGCACCGCTCGCTCAGGCGACTCCGACGATCTTCGTGTAGACGTCGGTCGGTACCTTCGTCGCGCCGCGGGATCCGCCGAAATGCAGCACGTTCCCGGCCGCGTCGACCAGGCGGTAGCCGCCCGGCACCGGTGAGAGCCCGGTGATGGCTGCCGCGGGCGGGTACGGCGAGTTCCCGTAGAAGCGCGCGTCGCCGAACGCGTACGTCGCGCCGTCCATCGTGACCATGTAGTAGCCGCGCCCCGACGGCGTGGCCGCGATGTCGACGACCGGCCACACTGGAGGTTTGGCACCCGTCGAGCCGTAGAACTTTGCGTCGCCGAACGCGAACACGCCGCCGTCTCTCGCAACCAGCCAGTAGCCCTGGCCGGTGGCGGTGGGCGTCATGCCGAGAACCGGCTGGTTGAGTTTCAGCGAACCCGTCGACCCGTAGAACTGCGCGTCGCCGAAGGAGAACACTCCACCGTCTTCGGCGACCAGCCAGTAGCCACGACCGGTCGGCGTCGCCGCGATGCCTACGACAGGTTGGTTCAGCCGCATGTTCCCCGTCGAGCCGTAGAACTCCGCGTCGCCGGCCGAGAACACGCCGCCGTCGCGCGCGACCGCCCAGTTCCCTTTCCCGGTCGGCGTGCGTGCGACACCCACCGCGGAACGCGTGTAGGAAGCCGACGTCGACGTGTTCCCACCCGCGGCATGAACCCGCCCGATCGAGTCGACCGCGACGATCGGTTCCCACGCCGAAACTGCAGGCGCGGGATTGCTGCGCTCGGCCGCCGCGGGCGGCGCGGGGAGCTGGACCGAGACGAACCGCGGCCCGTACAAGCGGCCGTCGCGTTGCACGTCGGGCTCATGCAGGCTGTTCACGTTGTACGCGAGCAGCACGCCGCCGTTCTCGACCGTGGTCGACGTGCTCACCGACACCATGTACGTGTACGGGTCGACGAGCGTGTGGCCGGGAATATGCGAGACCGGGGCCGGCACCTTGTAGATCGTCCCGAGATCGGTCCACGGCCCGACCGGCGTCGGCGCCCACCATGCCCCTACATCGGGCCCGACGATGCTGAAGCTCTTGGTCACGAGCAGGAAGCCGTTGCGCCACGGTTGCACGTGGGTCTGGCTCGCGGCCCGCGCGAGCACGGGTGTCGCCGCGGCGTGGGTCGATGTCCACCCTCCGTTCGCGTAGAACTCCCACGCGCTCGGAACCGATACGAGATCCTCCGGAACGCGCCCGATGAAGACGTCGCCCGCGAAGCAGAACGCGCAGCCCGGCAATTTCGACCCGTACGAATAGAGGTAGCCGTTGTCGTAGACCGCGCCCGAGCCGAGGACGCGGTCGGGATGGAACGGCACGTTCGCGATCCGGCCGAGCTCCAGCGACGGAAGCTCGAAGGTCGCGACGGCGGACCCCACCGCACGCCCCCACGGGCGTTCGAGGAACACGCGGGTGAGAAAGACGTGCAGGCGATTGCCGACGACGGTGGCGCCGCCCGGCCAGTAGACGCTGCCGTCCTGCTCCGGAGGCTCGAGCCAGCTGCGTCCGAATGCGCTTTCGGTGTTCAGGAGCGTGAAGCACCCGCCGGTCTGCAGCCAGGCCGACGTACTCGAGAATCCGGCGAACGGGCCGCGGCTCCCGTCACCGTTGAGGTCGTAGTAGCCGGAGTCGCCGAAGAAGAAGAGGCGACGACCGTCGGGGCGGTCGATGATCGATGTCAGGTCTCCGACAGCCCACGTCGTGTTGCGGGCGTCAGCGAGCTGTTGGAACTGCGCGGTCATGGTCGGCGGACTGTCGAAGCACAAACTCGCCGCGGCGGCCGCGGGCCGCCCCGTGTCCGCCGCAATCGGCACGACAAGCGCGAGGGCGAGCACGAGCACGCCTCTCAACCGCCTCGGAAGCCTCCACTCGTTCTTCATTTCCCGCCCTGCGTGTAGAACTCGGACCACGCTGCCGACGTATCTCAGGTCGGTGGCCCGTCGGTGAGGATACGGTCGAACGCGACCTCGTCGAGTATCGCGACCCCAAGTGTCTCCGCCTTGGTCAGCTTCGAG
>JBEVDP010000111.1:0-8463 GCA_040513235.1 Acidimicrobiia bacterium
AACGGCCGGGTATCCCGGTCGTTCGCGAGCGGGGCCCGAGCGGCCCGGTGCCGCAGGCACCAGGAAGGGAAGCGGTGACAGTCGCGCTCGTCGGTGCGGGCCCGGGCGATCCGGGCCTGTTGACACGTCGCGGTGAGGAGCTGCTGCGGGCCGCTGACGTCGTCGTCTACGACCGACTCGCGTCGCCCGACCTGCTCGCGCTCGCGCCGGCGGCGGCTCAGCGCGTCGACGTGGGCAAAGCCCCGGGCCGGGCCGCGATGACACAAGAACAAATCAACGAGGTGCTGGTCGCGCGTGGGCTCGCGGGCCAGGCGGTCGTGCGGCTCAAGGGCGGCGACCCGTTCGTGTTCGGCCGTGGCGGGGAGGAAGCCGAGGCGTGCATCGCGGCCGGCGTCCCGTTCGAGGTCGTACCCGGCGTCACGAGCGCGATCGCCGCCGCCGCGTACGCGGGCATCCCCGTGACGCATCGCGGCGTGTCGACGAGCGTGACGATCGTGACCGGCCACGAAGACCCGGCGAAGGGCACGACCGACACCGACTGGTCGGCGCTCGCGCGCGCGGGCGGGACGCTCGTGATCCTCATGGGCGCGGGCAACCTGCCGCAGATCGTCGACGAACTCGTCGCCGGGGGTCGGGTGCCGGAGACGCCCGTCGCCGCAGTGCGATGGGGAACGCGCCCGGAGCAACGCACGATCCGTGCCACGTTGGCGACGATCGGGACTGCTGGTGTCGAAGCGCCGTCGGCGATCGTGGTCGGCGACGTCGCGGCCCTCGATTTCGCGTGGTTCGAACGCCGGCCGCTCTTCGGCCGGCGCATCGTCGTGACGCGCGCACGCGAGCAGGCGAGTGAGTTGCGCACTCGACTGGAAGGACTCGGAGCCGACGTCATCGAGCTTCCGGCGATCGCGATTGAACCGTTGTCGTTCACTGTCCCCGATCTCGAGCAGTACGAGTGGATCGTCTTCACCGCGGTCAACGGCGTCGACGCGTTCTTCGACCGCGGCCTTTCCCCAGCCGGACGCGACGCCCGCGCCCTCGCATCGACGCGCGTCGCTGCGATCGGTCCTGGGACCGCTGACGCGCTCGCGCGTCGCGGGATCCGCGCCGACCTCGTGCCCGAGCGCTTCGTCGCGGAGTCACTGCTCGCGGCGTTCCCGCCCCCGGACCACGACGCACGAGTGCTCGTCGCGCGCGCCGAAACCGCGCGCGACGTCTTGCCGGACGGTCTGACCGAGCGGGGCTACACCGTCGACGTGCTGCCTGTGTACCGCACTGTCACGGCCGCGCCCGCGCCCGATGCGCTCGCCCGCGTGCGGGCCGGCGACTTCGACGCGGTGACGTTCACGTCCTCGTCCACGGTCACGAACTTCTGCGACGTCGTCGGACCACTCGTGGAATCACCTGCCGTCGTCTCGATCGGCCCCGTCACGTCCACGACCGCGATCGAGCGGGGGTTGCCCGTCACGATCGAAGCTGATCCGCACACGATCGACGGCGTCGTGACCGCGCTTCTGAAGTGGGTCGACGGGTCGCCGGTACGCTGACGGCATGGCGTTTCCCGAACGGCGGCTCCGGCGGCTGCGGCGGACCCCGGCGCTGCGCCGGCTGACCGCCGAGCACCGCCTCTCGATCGACGATCTCGTCGCGCCCCTCTTCGTCAAGGAGGGCATCGACGCGCCCGCGCCGATCGAGTCGATGCCGGGCGTCGTACAACATACGCAGGAGAGCCTGCGCAAAGAGGTACGCGAGCTCGCCGGGCTCGGCATCCCCGGCGTGATCCTCTTCGGCGTCCCCGCGACAAAGGATCGCGAAGGCTCGCAAGCGGACGCGCATGACGGCGTGGTGCAGGTCGCACTGCGTAATCTCCGCGACGAAGTCGGTGACGCGCTCGTTGTCATGGCCGACAACTGCCTCGACGAGTACACCGACCACGGCCACTGCGGGATCCTCACGGCCGGTGGCGAGGTCGACAACGACGCCAGCCTCGAGCGCTACGCGAGCATTGCAGTCGCGCAAGCCGGCGCCGGAGCCGACGTGATCGCACCCTCCGGGATGATGGACGGTCAGGTCGGCGCGATCCGGGATGCGCTCGACGAGTCGAGTCACGAGCAGACGGTGATCCTCGCCTACGCCGCGAAGTATGCCTCGGCGCTGTACGGCCCGTTCCGCGACGCCGCGGAGTGCGCGCCGAAGTTCGGCGATCGCCGCAGCTACCAAATGGACGCGGCGAATGGCCGCGAGGCGCTCGCCGAGGTCGCGCTCGACATCGACGAAGGCGCCGACATAGTGATGGTGAAGCCCGCGCTCGCGTATCTCGATGTCATCGCCGAGGTGCGGGCCGAGTTCGAGGTTCCGGTCGCGGCATACCATGTCAGCGGCGAGTACGCGATGGTGAAGGCGGCCGCCCAACTCGGCTGGATCGACGGCAACGCAGTCGCGTTGGAGCACCTTCTCGCCATCAAGCGGGCCGGCGCCGACGCGATCCTCACTTACTTCGCCCGCGACGTCGCCGAACTTCTGAACTCGTGAGCGAGCGTCGCGAGGCGGGTATCCCGGCGAGCAGCGAGCGGGGCCCGGCCGGGACGGCCATGAGCGGACAAGCCTGACCGTGGACTGGTTCGCTCGGGCGCAGGCCGTCATTCCCGGCGGTGTGAACTCGCCGGTGCGCGCGTTCGGCGCGGTCGGCGGGGAACCGTTCTTCGTGAGACGCGCGCAGGGAGCCTTCCTCGAAGACACCGAAGGTCACCTCTACGTCGACTACGTGCAGTCGTGGGGCGCGTCCATCCTGGGGCACGCGCACCCGGCGATCGTGGACGCCGTGCAGCGCGCCGCAGCCGATGGGACTTCGTTCGGCGCGCCGACCGCGCGCGAAGTCGAACTCGCCGAACAGATCTGCGCGCGCGTTCCCGCGGTCGAGAAGGTACGACTGGTGTCGTCGGGCACCGAAGCCGCGATGACCGCAGTGCGGATCGCACGCGGTGCCACCGGTCGGAACAAGATCGTGAAGTTCGCGGGCTGCTACCACGGCCACCTCGACGCCTTGCTCGTCGCAGCCGGCAGCGGCGTCGCGACGTTCGGGCTGCCGGGTTCGGCGGGCGTTACCGAGGGAACCGTCGCCGACACCATCGTCCTGCCCTACAACGACCTCGACGCGCTCGCGTCGGCATTCGCGGCCAATGCCGGCGAGATCGCCGCTGTGCTGGTCGAGCCGATCGCCGCGAACATGGGCTTGGTGCCGCCGGCGCCTGGCTATCTCGACGGACTGCGCGCGCAGTGCACGACCAATGGCGCCTTGCTCGTGTTCGACGAGGTGATCACCGGCTTTCGCGTCGGCCCCGCGGGCATGCAGGGCATCACCGGCATCGCGCCCGACCTGTCGACCTTCGGCAAGGTCGTGGGCGGCGGGCTTCCGCTCGCCGCCGTCGGCGGCCGCGCGGATGTGATGGACCACCTCGCGCCGTTGGGGCCCGTGTACCAAGCCGGCACGCTGTCAGGGAATCCGCTCGCAACGGCAGCCGGCCTCGCCGCGCTGTCCCGGCTCGACGACGTTGCCTACGCGACGCTCGAAGCGAAGGCGGCACACCTCGCCGACGGCCTGCACGACGCGTTGCCCGGCGCGCAGGTGACGCGCGCGCACACGCTCGTCGGCGTGTTCTTCTCGCCCACGCCGGTGACCAACTACGACGCCGCCAAGGCCGCCGACCACGAGCGCTCCGCGCGCTGGTTCCACGGCCTGCTGGAACGGGGTGTCTACGTGGCCCCGAGCGGCTACGAGACCCTGTTCCCCAGCCTCGCCCACACCGATGACGACATCGAGCGGACCATCAAGGCCGCCGTCGACGCGAACCGCTAGGACTGGTCGCGCTTCTCTTCGCGCCGGCGCCGGATGCGGTCCATGTAGAACAACGACGCGGTGAACAGGAACACCATGATGGCGAAGGCGACGAATGCCTCGCCGCCCTGCTCGCTCGCGTCGATGAGTTGTTGCGCGACGAACATCGGTTCTCCTAGCGGCTGGGGACCGGACGCAGCGCGGTCTCGCTCTTGGCCCGTTCGCGGGCGTCCTTCTCGTACCAGTGCAGCCCGAGCAGGAACAGCGCGAACGTCACCACGGAGAGGCCGAAGTAAATCCACGGCGGCTGGCGCAAGGATCCGTAGTCGTACTGCATCACTACGAACCGCCGGCCCGCGAGCGGGTCGCACGTTGGTTCCGGCGGGGCTTCGCCGGGGACGGGTTCGACCTCGAGCGTTTCGCAGAACTCGACGACCGCGTATTTGGGTTCGTGGAAGGTCGGGACCGTGCCCGAGTCGCCACCGATGACGTATGCCTGGAACCCCTCGAAATCGGTGAGGAAGTCGGTGCTGCGCGAGAACTCCGCGAACTCCTGCGGCTCCGGTTCCGCGCCGCCTTCGGGCTGGTGCGTCACGAGCGCGCCCTCCACTGCGGGCCGGAGCTGGGCGAGTTGCTCGAGGTCCTGCGGAGTGCCTTCCTCCTGGATGTTCTGCACCTCTTCGATCGCCGACTCCGACGGGTCGTTCACGACCTCTTTCACGTGCCATGAGGGCGGCCGGCCCTTGGGGCTGTTCAAGGGAGTCGCGGTCGTGATCCAACTGATCGACAGCAACACCATGAATCCCGAAAGGCACGCGCCCGCGACGAGGAACCCGAGGTGCGCACCGAGGTTCGTTGCCAGCAGCAGATAGACCGAACCGCAGAACAGACCAATCGCGCAGATGCTGACGAGGACACCGAGGATCGTCGGATCCCACCACGTCTTCTCGCCGCCGCTGTGCTGCGCGAGGAACAACAGCGCCGGCACCGCTACTCCTCCTCTGCCACTGCGCCGGGCCCCGTCGGGACGTCGTATGACGTGTCGTCGAGACCTTCGCGCTCGAACGTCACGATCGCGTTGATCATGTCTTCGGTCAGCATCACGTCGAAGCCCGGCATGCGCCCCGTTCCGATACCGCCCCGTCCGTACTGCTTTTGTGCTTCCGAACCGGCGGACACGAATTCCTGCTGCAACGAGAAGCCGGCGTCACCCGTCCCGAAGCGGCGTTCGGTCGCGCCGTCGCGGAGGTTGAACGCGCTGCCGCCACCGCTGCCGCCACCGCCGCCGGCCAGGCCGAGGACGTCGGTGCCGTCAGGGACCGTCGGGTCGAAGATCGACCAGCCCTGCGTGTGACAGCGGGCGCAGAACAGCTCGAACAGGAATTGGCCGTCGGTGACGTCCTCCCGCGCGGCTTCCCATCGAACAGCCCAGTCGAGGTTCGCTTCCGCGTCGTCGAGCCCGGAGAGTGCATCGAGAAACGCGCGACACGCCCGCCCCTGCGCGACCGTTGCTTCGTCGACGCTGGGCTGGCCCGCCAGTTCTTCCGCGAGTGCGTTGCAGTCGTCGGCGAGCTCGTCGTCAGGCGTGGATGCGGGAACACCGAGTGCCTCGACGAGCGTCGTCTTGGCGGTAGCGAGTGCTTCCTCGGCGGAGGCGAGCGCTTCCTCCGCGGAGGTCACTTGCGCGGCGGCTTGGCCTTCGGCAGCTTCGAGCGCGTCTGCCGCGTCGGACTGCGACTTCTCGGGCGACAACTGGATCGTGTCCAGGAACGCGATGAGGTCTTGGATCGTCTGCACGTTCTCGGCGCCACCCCCTCGGACGCCGAACGCCTGCATCGGCGTGCCGGGCCGGCCGAAGGTGATGATGTCGGCCACCTCTTCGGGCGTGAAGCGCAGCAGCACCGTGTTGAGCGGCGGTACCTTCCAGATGTACGGCGTGGGTGGCAGCGGGCCGTCGGGGCCGTCGGAGTCGATCACCTGTGTGGTCGTGCCGCCGCCGCCCTCGGTGCCGTGGCAGTTGGCGCATTGCAGCGAGAGGACGCCGTTGTACTCCGGCATCGACGCGTTGGCGAACAGCGTCGCGCCCCGCTCGACCGACCCGTCCTCGAAATACTCGATCGATTCTTCCTGGCGCGCCGGTTCGCGCACGAGGTACACGAGGAACACCACTGCGAACATCGTGACGAAGAGCAACGACCACCCGAGCACGCGTTCGAGGCGACGGCCTTCGAGGTCTTCGTCGCTCAGGAACTGTTTGCGGTTCGCCGGTGTCGATTCGTCTCCGCGCTTGGCGAAGAACTGCGTCCACACCAGGTAGCCGACCAAGCCGACGAGGAAGACGACGTTGACCAGCGCGAGCCAGTGCCGGAGGTCGTTCTCCCAGATGGTCAGCGCAACGACGCTCCCCCCTGGCGTCAGATGCACGACGGTCCTTCCTGCGACTGGTTCGTGGTGTTGGTGCCAATCGGCGGACCGGTGACGATGATGCCCGTGTTGATGATCACGTCGTTGCTGCTGGTGATCTCCACCGGGAACCGGTCGAGACCGCGTGGTGCGGGCCCGTCGCGCTTCTCGCCGACGCCGTTGTACTTGGAGCCGTGGCACGGGCACTCGAACCACTGCGACGTCGTGCACCACGGCACTCGGCAGCCGAGGTGCACGCACCGTTGCCACAGCGCCACGATGCCGGCTTCGAGGCCAGCCATGATCGGCTTGTACGAGGCGACCTTCTCCGCGTTCGCCAGCGCATCGCCGGGATAGGGCCGGAGGTACGTGCGTGCGTCGGGGATGTACTTCGGTTCGCGCTTCTCCTCGATCTCGGCGAGGATGTCGTCGAGGTTCCCGGCGTTGATCTTGGCGCCGAAGCCTCCTGCGGACGTCGGCCAGAGAAAGCCGAGGATCCCTATACCGAGCGCGGCGGCCGAGAAGCCCGTGACGGTGAGGACCGCGCGGTTGAGAAACGCCCGGCGGGTGACGCCGAGTTCTTCCTCGTCGACCGGCTCCCACTTGACCACGTCGCCGCTCGGGCGGACCGCGGGCACGTCGCCGGCCATCTGGCGCGTCTCGTCGGAACGCTCGCGGCCCGTCGCTTCGAGTTCGGTGGAGGCGGGCACGGCCTCGCCCTCGACGACTGGCAGCGACTGGTCGCGTGACTTCGTCTCGCGCGACAACGTGCCCGTGCTCGCGCGCCGCCGGCTCGCCGTGAGGAAGATGGTCGCGGCGGCGACCAGCAAGATGACGATGATCGCGATGGCGATGCCCAACGCGTGCTCCTACAACTCGAAGAAGATGCCTTCGTTCCAGGGGAACACGAAGTTGAAGCCCTGGCCACGGAAGAACGAACCGATGATGACGAGGATGGCCCACAGCATCAGGAAGATCGTCATCATCGTGATGGCGAACTTCCGGTCGTTGGGCTTGTTGGACGGGTTCTTGTCGAAATAAGGCGTGAGCATGAGCAACACAATCGCGACACCCGGGATGGTCACACCGGCGACCATCGGGTGGTACATCGTGAGCAGCTCTTGCAGGCCGAGGAAGTACCACGGCGCCTTCGACGGGTTCGGCGTCTGGTTCGTGTCAGCGAGCGAAAGCAGCGGCGCCTTCACCAGCGCGGAGAAGATCGTGACCATCGCGGTCATCGACAACAACGCCGCGAACTCGATCGCGAGCAAATGCGGCCACGTGTGCACCTTGTCCTGGGCTTCGGCGCGCGTCTGTTGGATCGAACCCGACTTGACGACCGTCAGCAGGCGTTGCGTATGGCCGCCGGGACCCGTTCCTGCGGGCGCGGGTGCAACTGCAGTCGCGGCCGCTCGGCGCGGCGCCGCGCCGCCACCGGAAGCCGCCGCGGCGGGTGGCGCGGCACCGCCACCGGTGTCGCCGGCGAGCGCGGCCTTGCGCTTGCGCGCACGCTCGAGCAGGTGCGCGGGCACGCCGCCCTTGTCTTCGGTGATCGCGTCGCCGGTGTCGGCCGCGGCCGGCGCTTCCGCAACTTCCTCTTCGGGCGCGCCCGCGTCTTCGACCGCCGCTTCGGGCGCGGCGTCGTCGCCGTCGTCACCCTCGACGGGGAGTCCGAGCGCCTTGCGCCGTTCGCGACTGCGCTTGAGGAGATGCTCGGGGACTTCAGCCATGTGTCCTCCCTCCCCGACTTAGAGCGGACCTGACACGCCGCCATCCTTCCGGACTCGCCAGAAGTGAACGGCCATGAAGATGACGATGACGAACGGTAGTAACAACACATGGAGTACGTACCATCTGAGCAGCGTCTCGCTTCCGATCTCTTTCGACCCGAGAAGCACATACTTGACGTTGTCTCCGAAGACCGGTGTGTACCCCATCATGTTGGTGCCGACGGTGACCGCCCACAGTGAGAGCTGGTCCCACGGCAGCAGGTAGCCGGTGAACGAGAGCAACAGCGTGAGCAACAGCAAGATGATGCCGATCACCCAGTTGAACTCGCGCGGCGACTTGTACGCGCCGTGATAGAAGACGCGGGCCATGTGCAAGAAGACCGACAGCACCATGAGGTGCGCGGCCCATCGATGCATGTTGCGGACAAGGGAACCGAGCGACACCGCCGTTTCGAGCGTCTGCACGTCGGCGTACGCAGCTTCGACCGTCGGCCGGTA
>JBEVDP010000112.1:0-6756 GCA_040513235.1 Acidimicrobiia bacterium
ATCAACGACACGTTCGCCGGTACGGTGCTGGCAGCATTGCCGTTGTTCGTGCTGCTGTTCGTGTTCCAGAAGCAGCTCGTGCGGGGCCTGACCGCAGGCGCCGTGAAGGGATAGTTGGAGACTCATGCGCCGCTGGATCTCGTTCGCGCTCGTAGGTGTGCTCGCGCTGGCCGCGTGCGGAGGAGGAGACGACGACGACGACACCGGTGGGGGTGGTGGCGACGGGAACGGTGAAACGCCCGAAACTCCCGACTTGCCGGAGTGCCCGCTCGACGCGCTCGAGACCGCTGACCAGCCGGTCGAGATCACCATGTGGCACGCGATGACGCGGGCGAGCGAAGAGGCACTGATCGCGCTCACCGATCGCTACAACGCCGAGCAGGACGCGGTCGAAGTCACGTTGTCGGCGTCGCCGAGCTACGACGACAACAGCACGCGCTACCGGTCCGGGCTGGAAACCGGTGAGCTCCCCGATCTCGTGCAGATCGAGGAGACGGGTCTGCAGTACATGGTCGACAGCGCGTCGGTGCTCCCGGCCGCGTCGTGCATCGCGGCCGACAACTACGACACGTCCGACTTCATCGAGCGCGTCATCAGCTACTACACGGTCAACGACGTGCTATGGCCAATGCCGTTCAACGTTTCGAACCCGATCCTCTATTACAACCGCGCCGCGTTCGTGCGGGCGGGTCTCGATCCCGAAGCACCGCCCCGCACGCTCGAAGAGGTCCGCGCCGCCGCGCAGACGATTGTCGACACCGGAGCGAATCCGTACGGCATCGTGATGGCAGGCACGCCGTGGTTCCTCGAACAGTGGTTCGGCAAGGCCGGCGAGTTGTACGTCGACAACGAGAACGGCCGTACCGAACGGGCGACCGCGGTCGAGTTCGACAATCCGACCGGGGTCGAGCTGTTCACCTGGATCGACGACATGGTCGACGACGGCTTGATGCTCATGACGCCCGACGGCGCGATCGATCACTACCTCGCGGTCGGGAACGAGCAAGCCGCGATGACGTTCGACACGTCGGCCGCGCTCGGCACGATCGCGCAGGTGCTCGGGGAGGGCCAGTTCGCGGCCGTCGACCTCGGCTTCGGCCCGATGGTCGGCCCCGACAGTCCCGACGGCGGCGTCTTGGTCGGCGGCGCGGGCTTGTACGTCGTCAACCAGTCGGCGCCGGAGAAGCAGGCGGCGGCGTACGAGTTCGCGAAGTGGTTGAACGAGCCCCAGCAGCAAGCCGAATGGGCTGCGGCGACCGGCTACGTGCCGACGCGCCAGTCGGCCGCGACGATGTCGCCCCTCGCCGAACGCTGGACCGAGGAGCCCGGCTACCGGATCGCGTACGACCAACTGCTCGAAGGCGCCGCGAACGCGGCCACCGCCGGTCCGGTGATCGGCCCCTACGGGCAGGCTGGCGAAGGCGTGCGCGGCGCGGTCATCGACGCCCTCCAAGCGATGCTGACCGAAGGTGTCAGCCCCGCCGACGCGCTCGCGCAAGCGGCCGAAGAAGCGAACGCCGCGCTCGAGGATTACAACTCGCGCTTCTAGCGCGTCACGATCACGCAGGACGCGTTCGCGCCGCGGCCGACGGTGTGGGCGAGGCCGGCGCGCGCACCGAGAACCTGACGGGCTCCCGCGTCGCCGCGCAGCTGGTGCACGAGTTCGACGACCTGCCCGAGTCCGGATGCGCCGAGCGGCTCGCCTTTCGACAACAGCCCCCCACTCGGATTGATCGCGGCCGCGCGCTCGGCGAGCAGCCGCGGTTGGTCGCCCGGATCGCACAAGCCGAGTTCGTGGTACGCGAGGAGCTCGCGCGCCGCGTCAGTGTCTTGGCATTCCACGACGTCGATGTCGCCCGGCGCGACGCCGGCTTCTTCGTACGCGTCGCGTGCCGCGAGGGTCGAGGGCGGCACGATTTCGGTGTCGTCGATTCCCGCGAGCGGCGTGGCCTCGCCGAGCACGCTGCCCGGCAGGTGCGAACGCAACCGCGCGGACGCAAGCGTGACGCCGTCGCCGCCCGCACGGAGGACGACCGCGGCCGCACCCTCGTTCGGCGAGCACAGCATCCAGAGGTGCAGCGGGTCACACACGACGCGCGACGCCAGCACCTCGTCCGCGGTGACCTCCTTGCGGAACATCGCGTTGGGGTTGTGCACGCCGTGCTTTCGGTTCTTCACGACCACTTCGGCCAAGTGGTCCTTCGTGAGCCCGTGCTCGCGCAGCAGTCGTTGTGCGCGGAGGGCGAAGTACGCGGGCGTCGCCGCGAGGCCGGTTTCCTCGCGCCACGGCTCGAAGAACGACGATCGGATGATGCCCTTGGGCATCTTCTCGACACCGAACACGAGCACGCAGTCGTACTGCCCGGCGCGGATCGCACCGGCGGCGAGTTGGAGCGCGGCGCCACCGCTCGCGCAGCCGGCTTCGACATCGACGATCGGGACGCCCGTAAGTGCGAGCGCACCCAGCACCTTGTGACCCGACGCCACGCCGCCGTACGCAGTACCGCAGAACGCGGCCTGGAACGAAGGATCGCCCGCCTCGGCGAGCGCGGCGCGCACTGCGTGCACGCCCATGTCGGTGTTCGTGACGCCGTCGAAGCGACCGAACGGATGGATGCCGACGCCGGCGACGCTTACGCGAACGCCCACGTGACGATTCCGTTCGGGAGCGGGTCGGCGACGAGTTGCACTGGTTGACCGAACGCGAGCTGCTTGGGGTCGGCTTCGCGCAGTCGGGTCACGATCCGCAGTCGCTCCTTTGTCAGCTCCACGATGCCGAATCCGTATGGGACCGGCCCCTCGTAGCCGGGCGGCGCGGCGGTGACCGCCGTCCAGGCCCATACCGTCGCGTCGCGCGAGAGCACGACGCGTTCGACATCGGTTGCGCCGCTGTATGGGCAGGTGTCGAGTCGCGGGAAGTGGAACTGCCCGCTCGTCGGGGAGTAGCCGCCGATCAGGGCGATCGAGCCGTCAGCATGCGTCTCGACGAGCCCTTCGGGGATCACACGATTCCCCGAGCCGCGAGGTCGTCGAGCTCGGCGTGCGACAGCCCGAGCGCGCCGAGGACCGGGCGCGTGTCGGCGCCCAAGCGCGGCGCGCCGGTGGGCGCGGCCGGCGACTCACCGTTACCGCGGGGAAAGGGCGCTTGCTGGCGGACCGCGCCGATGACGGGATCCTCGACTGTGACGAGATCGTCGCGGGCTGCCATGTGCGCGTCGGCGAAGATGTCGGCCGCGGTGTACGCCGTGGCCACCGGCACGTCGTGGGCGACGCAGCGGTCTTCGATCTCGGTCGCGTCGAGGGTCGCAGTCCACGCCGCGACCACGCCATTGATCTCGTCGCTGTGCGCGGCGCGATCGATGAGTCGGGTGTAGCGGGTGTCGTCGAGCAGGTCCTTGCGCGCCATTGCGGCGCAGAGCCGCGCGAAGTTTGTGTCCGACCCCGCGACGATGCAGACGTACTTGCCGTCGCGCGTCGGGTAGTTGTCGAGCGGCGCGGAGTTCGCGAGCCGGTTGCCTTCGCGGTTCCGAACGATGCCGAGCTTGTCGTACGCGGCCAGGGTCCATTCGAGCACGCGCAGTGCCGCGCCGTATAGCGCGGCGTCGATCACCGCACCGCTGCCGCCGCGCGCGTCGCGCGCGTACAGGGCGCAGGCCGCGGCGTGGGCCCCGAACACGCCGGTGAGGTAGTCGGAGATCGTCACGCCGACACGAACGGGCGGACGGTCGGGGTAGCCGGTGAGGTGCAGCAATCCGCCGTACCCGATGCCGACGCGATCGAGGCCGGGCCGCGCGGAGTTCGGCCCGTCTTGGCCGAACATCGAGATGCGGACGGTCACGATCCGCTCGTCGAGGTCCCCGGGCGCGATGTGCCACTGCTCCAGCGTGCCCGGCCGGAAGTTCTCGACCACCACATCGGCGGTGCCCGCGAGGCGCCGGAACAGGTCTTGGCCCTCGGGCGTGCGCAGATCGAGCGTGACGCTCTTGCGGCCGCGGCCCTCGACGGCCCAAAAGAGCGAGTACGGCCCCTCCTTGCTCTCCACGAACGGGCCGATCTCGCGCATGAAGTCGCCGCCACGCGGCTGTTCGATCTTGACGACCTCGGCACCTTGTTCGCCGAGCAGTCCCGCGCAGAACGGGGCCGCGATGCGAGTCCCCAGGTCGAGGACCCGCACCCCCGCGAGCGCGCCGCTCATGATGCTTGTCCCTGTTCCTTCTTCACCGCGTCCATGCCGCCCTCCTTGCGGGCCTCGACCCGTTCGAGCGCGGTCGGCGTGTTCGACACGAACTGGTGCAACATGAAGTGGTAGCGCCAGGATTCGCGCTGGCCCATGAGATCGACCATGTGGTTGATCGACGCCTTCACCATCTGCGCGGTCAGTGCGGGCACGAGCGCGATCTTTTCGGCCATCTCGCGCGCGGCGGCTTCGAGGTCGGCGCGCGGGACGACGCGGTTGACGAGTCCGTAGCGCTCGGCTTCCTCCGCCGAGAATGTCTCCGCACACAGGAGGAACTCCTTGGCCTTGCGCGGCCCCAACTCCCAGGGCTCGACGAGCAACTCGACGCCGACACCCGACATGCGCAGGACCGGGTTCGAGAAGCGGGCGTCGTCGGCGGCCACGATGAGATCGCACATGCACGCCAGCATCAAGCCGGCCGCCGAGCACGCGCCCTGGACCGCGGCCACGGTGGGCGTGGGCAGGTCTCGGATCTTCACGAGCTTGTCGAAGTACATGACCTGCTCGTGGTGCAACTTCCCTTCCGGCGTCTCGCGCATCGCGGCCCAATGCTCCTCGCCGGCGAGCAGTTCCTTCAGGTCGTGACCAGCCGAGAAGTGCTTGCCTTGCGCGGCGAGCACGATCACCCGCACCGCGTCGTCGGCGTCGGCTGTGGTGAACGCGGCGTCAAGTTCATCGATCATCTGCGCGTTCTGGGCGTTGGCCGCGTCGGGTCGCGCGAGCGTGATGGTGGCGATCGGACCGTCGACAGCAGTGCGCAAGGTTGCGAATGTCATGTGTCGCGGATCGTAGTAGTGGGCCGAATGACGCGTACGCCCCTCAGGCCGGGGCTATCGTCTGCCGACAACTGGTGATGGAGTCGGCCCCGGATCCCATGCCCGCCGCGCGTGCGGTCGGGACGCTGTTGGCACCGGTCGTCGCGTGCCTGCGCGGCGACGACGAAGCCGTCGGCGTCCTGCTCGACGGCGCTTGCGAAGAGGGGTCTGTCGCCTCCGCGGTCCGGGCCGCACCCGCGGTCGTACGCGTCTATCTGCGGCTTGCACCGCCGCCCGACGGTGCCGATCACATCCTCACCGGCTACGGCAGCGGTGCCCTCGACCGCTTCCACGACCGCGAGATCGTGACCCTCGGCGCCGAGTGCCTGGAGGTCGCGCGCGTGGATCCCGCCCTCGCACCGATCGCCGAGGCAGTGTTCCTCGACAGTGCGCTCGACCACGGTCACCGGTGCGCGCTCGTCGGTGTCGTGGCGTCGTGCTGGTGGTGCGCGCGCATGAGCGCCGACTTGCGCGGCGCCGATCCCGTCGAAGAAGCGGCCGCGATCTGCCGTTACCTCGCCCGCGTCGCGTAGTTCTCGACTATGTGACCGTGAGCGTGCCCGTCATGTTCGGGTGGATCGTGCAGTGGAACGCGTAGTCGCCCGCCTCCGACGGCGCGATGACCTGCGCTTCCGTGTCGCCGGCGATCTCAGCTGCGTCCCACGCGTCGTCGTCGGAGGTGAAGGTGTGCGTCGCGCTGTCGCCGTTCGCGACGGTGAACTCGGCGCCGCCCTCGACGGGCGATTGCACGTCGAACGCGAAGCCCTCGATGAGCACGGCCGCCTCCACCCCGCCGCCGCCGTTGTCGCTGGCGGCGTCGTCATCGTCGTCGTCGCCGCCGCACGCCGCGAGCCCGAGGGCGAGGACAGTGGAGAGGGAGATCACAGCCAGGCGCTTCGTCATGGTGGAAATCATGCCTTGTATTACGGTCGCGGAGGCGGAGAAGGTTCACGAGGGAGGCCGAGCACCCGCTCGGCAACCACGTTGCGCTGGATCTCGTTCGTACCCGCCCAGATCGAAGATGCCTGGTAGTAGAGCCAGGACCGCTGCCAGGCGCCGTCGCCGGGATTGTCGGATGCGCCGCGCCACAACGGCGCCGCAGGCCCGACGACGGCCATGGCCGTGTCGTGCAGGCGCTTGCTCATCTCGCTCCACCAGAGCTTGTTGATGCTGCCGACCGGCCCGGGTTCCGCGCCTTTGGCCGTGCGCGAGATCGAACGCCAATTGTGAAGCTGGAACAGCCGGACCTCGACGTACGCCTGGGCCAGGCGGGGCGAGAGCCGGGGGTCGTCGAACGCGTCGCGCTCCTGCGCGAGGCGCCACAGCTCGTCGACGAGTTGTGAGTGGATAACGAGTTGGCGCGGATTGACGCCCCGCTCGTGCGTGAGCGTCGAGTTCGCGATGCGCCAGCCCTCGTGAACGGGTCCGACAACCTGGTCGTCGGGAACGAACACGTCGGTGAGGTACACCTCGTTGAACTCGGCTTCGTCGGTGATCTGCCGCAACGGCCGCACCTCGACGCCGGGCGCGCGCATGTCGACGACGATCGCGGAGATGCCTTGTTGTGGACGAGCCGAATTCGCGTCGCTGCGCGCAAGACACCATCCCCAGTCGGCGAACTGCGCGTAGCTCGTCCACACCTTCTGGCCGTTGACCAGCCACCCGCCGTCGACCTTGTCGGCGCGGGTTCGCAGCGACGCGAGG
>JBEVDP010000113.1:0-5159 GCA_040513235.1 Acidimicrobiia bacterium
GGTCGCCTGTTCGTCGTACCGTCGACAAACTGCACTCCTCGGGAGGAACAATGCGCTACCTGTTGCTGATCTGTGGGGACTGGGAGAACGCGCCCGCGCCGACGCCGGCCGAGGCCGAAGCGACGATGACCGCGCACATGGCGTGGGGCAAGGAGATGGGCGAGCGCGGCGTCCTGCAGGGCGGGGAGCGCCTGCGGCCGACGACCGACGCCACCACGGTGCGCGTCCGCGACGGCGAGGTGCTCACCTCCGACGGCCCGTTCGCAGAGACCAAGGAACAGATCGGCGGCTACTACGTCGTCGACTGCAACGATCTCGACGAAGCGATCGAGATCGCGTCGAAGCTTCCCGAAGCTCCTTCGGGTTCGATCGAAGTGAGGCCGATCTGGGAGATGTAGCGCGCGCGGTCGGCGACGCGTTCCGGGACGAGTGGGGACGCGTGGTCGCGTCGCTCATCCGCCTCACCGGCGACTGGGACCTCGCCGAGGAGTGCGCGCAGGAAGCGTTCGCGAGTGCCGTCGCGCGCTGGCCGCGCGACGGCATTCCGCGCCGCCCGGGCGCGTGGCTCACCACTGTTGCCCGGAACGCGGCGCGCGACCGGCTTCGTCGCGCCGCCACCCGCGCAACGAAGTTGCAGGAGGTCGCGGCCTTGCCAGCTCTCGACGACACGGGTGACGACAGCGGCATCGAAGACGATCGTCTCCGATTGATCTTCACCTGCTGTCACCCCGCGCTTGCGACCGAAGCCCAAGTCGCGCTCACGTTGCGCACCCTCGCCGGCCTCTCGACCGCCGAGATCGCGCGTGCATTCCTCGTACCCGAGCCGACGATGGCACAGCGATTGGTGCGCGCGAAGCGCAAGATCCGCAACGCCGGCATCCCGTATCGCGTCCCGCCCGCCTACCTGCTCCCGGAGCGCACGAATGCCGTCCTCGCCGTGCTGTACCTGTTGTTCAACGAGGGATACAGCGCGACTGCGGGCAGCGACCACATCCGCCGTGGACTCTGTGACGAAGCCATCCGGCTCGCACGTACGCTCGTCGCGCTGATGCCCGACGAACCCGACGCACGCGGGCTGCTCGCGCTCTTGTTGTTGCAGGACTCGCGGCGCGCGGCGCGCGTCGACGCCGCGGGTGATCTGGTCGTCCTCGAGGATCAGGATCGGACCCGGTGGGATCGTGAGGAGATCGCTGAGGGACTCACGCTTCTCGACGCCGCGCTGCGGCGTGGCCGCCCCGGCCCTTACCAGGTGCAAGCGGCGATCGCGGCATGCCACGCGAACGCGACCACCGCATCCGAGACGGACTGGGACGAGATCGCCGCGCTCTACGGCGAGCTCACGCACATGACTCCGACGCCGGTCGTCGCGTTGAATCGTGCGGTCGCCGTTGCCATGGCCGACGGCCCCGAGGCCGGACTCGCGCTCGTCGACGAACTGGCATCGATCGAATCGCTGCGCGAGTACCACCTCTTGTTCGCGACGCGTGCCGATCTGCTCCGCCGGTTGGGACGAACCGAGGAGGCGGCCCGTGCGTACCGGGATGCACAGGCCCGGACGACGAGCGAGACAGAGTTGCGCTTCCTCGAACGCCGGTTGGCCGAGGTCGAGGCCTGAGAACGCGGCCCGGCCCGGTGCGGCCCCAGAATGTGGTTCCGAGCCGGGCCCGTTCGGAGGCGAACCTAACGACGCTGCGTGACGACCGATTGGCCACGCGGTGCACGGGCGGTGAACGATGCGCGTATGACTCTCGCCGTCGGCGACACCGCGCCCGATTTCACCCTCAAAGACCAAGACGGGAACGACGTGAAGCTCTCGTCGTTCCGTGGCAGCAGGAACGTCGTGCTCGTGTTTTATCCGTTCACCTTCACCGGGGTGTGCGAGGGCGAGTTGTGCGCCCTGCGCGACGACCAGCCCGAGTACGACGACGCCGACGCGCAACTCCTGGCCCTGTCCTGCGACTCACGCTTCGCCCAACAACAGTGGGCGCGACAGCAGGGTTTCACGTTCCCGGTGCTGAGCGATTTCTGGCCGCACGGCGCGGTGGCACGCGCCTACGGCGTCTTCGACGAGCAGCTCGGTTGCGCGAGTCGCGCCACGTTCGTGATCGACAAGGACGGAACGATCGTCGACACGTTTGCGGCGCCCGATCTCGGCACCGCGCGCGAGAAATCGTCGTACGAGTCCGGGCTCTCGAAGCTCTGAATGCTCCGGAAACCGGCCCCTACGCCGTCGCGGCGGCCGCGCGCTCGTAGCGGTAGCCGACACCGCGCACGGTGACGATGCGGTCCGGAGATGCCGGATCGGGCTCGATCTTGGATCGCAGCCGCTTTATGTGCACGTCGAGCGTCTTGGTGTCGCCGTAGTAGTTCGGGCCCCAGACGCGGTCGATCAGCACGTCGCGCGTGAGCACCCGGCCCGCATTCGCCATCAGGAGCTCGAGCAGCTCGAACTCTTTGAGCGGGAGTGCGACGGTGCCGCCGCGCACGTAGACCTCGTGGCGGGCAGCGTCGAGGCGCACGTCGCCGACTTCGAGCACCTCGGGATGCTCGCGGCCCTCGTCGCTTATCGGCACCCGGCGCAGCGCGGCGCGCACGCGCGCGATCAGTTCCCGGAGCCGGAAGGGCTTGGTGACGTAGTCGTCGGCACCGACTTCGAGGCCGACAACCGCGTCGATCTCGGCGTTGCGGGCCGTGACCATGATGATCGGGACGCGCGAGCGCGTGCGCAGTTCGCGGCACACGTCGATCCCCGACACCTTCGGCAGCATGACGTCGAGCAGCACGAGCGCGGGCTTCGACATATCGAACCGGGCGATTGCCTCCACGCCGTCGGCCGCCGTCTCGACCAGGAACCCTTCACGTTGCAGCGCGACCGAGAGCGCGTCGCGATACGACTGCTCGTCGTCGACGACGAGGATGAGGGGCGGGTCAGCCATCAGCGCGTCTCCATCACGATGCTTCCGAAAGGGCCCGCCCGCCACCGTTGGCGACCGGCAGGAACAGGGTGAAGGTCGAACCTTCGCCTTCTCGAGACTGCACGGTGACCTCGCCGCCGTGCGCTTGGATGACATGGCGCACGATCGCGAGGCCGAGTCCCGTTCCGCCGGTCTCGCGGCTGCGGGCCCGGTCGACGCGATAGAAGCTCTCAAAGATCCGCTCGAGGTCGCGAGTCGGGATACCTATTCCGTGGTCGCGCACGACGAACGCAAGACGATCGGCGTCGAGTGTCGCGCCGATCTCGACGACCTCGCCGGGCTCCGAGTACTTGATCGCGTTGTCGAGCAGGTTCACGAGCGCGCTGCGCAACTGGCGGTGATCACACGTGATCTCGACGTCGGGCGGGCGCGGGAACACGCGCAACGGCACACCGACAATTTCGGCCGAGGCCTGCACGAGGTCGACCGCTTCGGAGATCAAAAGCGCGACCGGCAGCGGCTCCCGGGTCGGAGCTTCCTGGGCCTCGATCGTCGACAGGTCGAGCAGGTCGTCGACGATCTGCGCGAGCCGGTCGGCTTCGCGCAGGACGCGCTGCGCGAGTTGCTGCACCACCGCCGGGTCGTCGGCCGCCGCCATCGTCTCCGCGAGCAGTCCGAGCGCGCCGATCGGCGTCTTCAGCTCATGACTGACATTGGCCACGAAGTCGCGCCGAACGCTCTCGACCCGCCGGCCCTCGGTGACGTCGTGGGTGAACGCAACCGCGCCGATGACTTCGCCTTCGGACCGCAACGGGAATGCCCGCAGCTGGAGCACCTGCCGCGGCGGCCCGTACAGCTGGAGTTCGCGTGCAGCTGCGCGACCCGCGATGGCCTGCTGCAACAGCTCCGCGCGAGCATCCTCGGCCAGCACTTCACCGTGGCGCGCACCTTCGAACTTGCGCGCTGCCGAGTTACGCACGACTTCGCGTCCGATCCGGTCGATCACGACGATCGCGTCGGCCGACTGGTCGAGCGCGCCGACGAGCCAGTGCTGCATCGCTTCGGCTTGCGCAACCCTGTCATCGGCCTCCTCCAACACTTGTTCGACCGCGCTGCCCAATGGCGAGTCCGTCGGGACGCCGAGTGTGGCGCGGACCGCCTGCAGTTCGCGCCGCTGCTCCGCGAAGCGAGCGACCACCAACCCGAACGCGAGCCACCCGAGAACGGCGATGACGAGCAGGAGCACGTTCAACGACGGCGCCCCCGCTCGCGGATCATCCGAACCGGCCGGTGATGTACCCCTCCGTGCGGGAGTCGGATGGGTTCGTGAAGATGCGTTCGGTCACGTCGAACTCGACGAGGTGACCGACTCGTCGGCCGGCCTCGTCGACGTCGGCGGTCAGGAAAGCCGTGCGATCCGAGACGCGGGCAGCCTGCTGCATGTTGTGGGTGACGATGACGATGGTGTACTCGGCCTTGAGTTCCGTCATCAGGTCTTCGATGCGCGCGGTCGCGATCGGATCGAGCGCCGAGCACGGTTCGTCCATGAGGATCACGTCAGGGGAGACTGCGACGCAGCGGGCGATGCACAGCCGCTGTTGCTGGCCGCCCGAGAGCGCGTATGCGTTGGACTTGAGCTTGTCCTTGACTTCGTCCCACAACGCGGCTTGGCGCAGCGCCCGTTCGACGATGTCGTCGAGTCCCTTGCGGGTCCCGTTGACACGCGGACCGAACGCGACGTTGTCGTAGATCGACTTCGGGAACGGGTTCGGCTTCTGGAACACCATGCCGATGCGACGCCGCACCTCGACCGGGTCGACGCGCGGGCCGTAGAGGTCTTCGCCGTGGTAGAAGATCTCGCCGCCGACGGTCGCGGACGGCACGAGATCGTTCATGCGGTTCAAACAGCGGATGAAGGTGGACTTCCCGCACCCCGATGGACCGATAAGAGCGGTGATCTCGCCCGCCTGGATCTGCATCGACACGTCTTCGATGGCGGCGCTCGCGCCGTAATGCACTTCGACCTTGCGGACGTCGAAGACGATCTCCCTGACCTCGGGCTCTTCTTCTGCATGAGCATCCCCCCGGTGGGGAGTGGCCACGCTCACCAAAGTTCCGGTCATCTCGTCGTCCTCGTTCCGCTGCACGCGGATCCTCCTGGCCGGTCGGTATCCCGTCCTGATCCCCAAGGATGCAGACCGGGCCAGGTGCCTGGCAACAGGGTCAGGGTACGCAATTCGAGTT